>DATHLL010000606.1:0-4206 GCA_035488195.1 Candidatus Elarobacter sp.
GCCGGAAAGGGTCGTTTCAAACGAAAATGTTTCGCCAGCCGACAAGAGTCGCCGGCGCTCCAAAAGAGCGCGCCGGCCGGCCTCGACGGGCGAGCTGGTCCTCGCGGCGACGACGATCTCGTCTGGGTTGACGATCTCACCCGACACCAGATCGCGGCTCAGCGTCGTCTTACCGGCTCCGTTCGGACCGGCAACGACGACGACGGTCGGTTTCAGACCGACGCGACCACCTCACGGCGGCCGTCGGCGTACTCGCGGATCACCTTTCCGTCTTCGACGTAGCCGATCGGGCTTCCGACGCGGCGAGCCGCGTCGATCTCCGGTTTGGCCGAAACGACCACGTCCCCGGTGCGAACGCGACGCACGCGATCGCGCGGCACACGACGTCCTCCGGCAAAGCGATCCGGTACGCTGCGCGGCGAGAGTTCCGACGCGGCGGCGGTGTGCTCGACACAAGGGCGCCAAACGCACAACGGGCTACCGTTGCCCCGGGCTTCGCAGCCGCAGCGCCAGGCGTACCCGACCGCATCGGTCATCGGAACGACCGTCGCCGCGGCGGACTCCGCGGTGAGAACGACCTCGTCGAACGGGCCGATCGCCGATTCGATCTGTTCGAGCGCGACCGGGCCGCGATACGCCGACATCGACGGGATCATAGCACGAACGGACGTTCGCCGCTACGGTGAGGGGGACGACGCTGTGGCGGGGCCGCCGCCGGGGCAGGGGTCGGCGGTGCCGGCGGTTTCGGCGATGCGGCCGCCGAGCGCGGGACGGTCGTCGAAGTACCAGCGGATCGAACGGCGGTCGCAGAGCGGGAGCAAGTCGTCGTCCGCGTAGCGCACGAGCGCGCGCACCGTGCCGGCGCGGTCGCCGGTGACGGCGAGCGCTTCGTGGTCGGCGCGCGTCACGAGATTGCGCGCATACGCGTTGTAGAGCGGGTACGCGACCACCAGCACCAGGCCGAGGAAGACGCCGACGAGTGCGAGCCGCGAGAGCGCGTCGTCGTCGCGCCGGAAGCCGACGCGGTCGCTGAGCAGCACCGCGATCGCGGCGCTGAACACGAACAGCGTCACCGCCATCAGCGTCAAGCGCAGCGAGTCGCCGTAGCGCACGTGCACGAACGCGTGCGCGAGCGCGATCCGCAGCTCCGGCGGCGTCAGGTGGACGAGCGTGACGTCGCCGAGCTGCACCCGCGAGCTCGGCCCGATCCCCGACGCGCGCGCGGCCATCGCGTTGCTGTGGCGCGACGTCGCAAGCACGTCGACCGGCGTTCCCGGCACCCCGACCGCGCGTGCGACCTCGCTCGCCACTGCGACGACGGCGTTCGGCGTCGTCTTGTGCGCAGGGCCGATCGGGAGCAGCGGCGTGAGCGCGACGCCCGCGATCCCGCCGAGGTAGAAGAACGCCGTCAGGACGAGATACCAAATCTTCACCCGCTCGACCAGCGCTAGGACGAGCGAAACGATCAGCGCGCCGAGCAGCCCGTCCAACAGCATCCGCAGCGCGTAGTCGGCGAACCACCGCCCGAGCGTCTCGTCGGTGACGCCGGCGTTGAAGCCGATACGATAGCTGACGAACGCGAACGGGAGGGCGGCAAGCGGGGCCAGCACGCCGATCACCGCGCCGAAGACCGCGCGATGCGCCGTGCGGTTCCGCGTCCGGCGCCGCATCGCGTCGCGTATGCGCGCGCCGGTCCCCGAGCGCCACAGCCACCACAGCGCGATGATCTGCGCGAGCGCCCAGCCGGCCGAGGCGGCGTGGCGCAGATCGGCGATCGCCCGCGCGCGCCGCTGCCGGCCCGCATCGACGAGCGCCGCGGGGCTGCGCGTGAGCAAATCGCGGTTCGTCAGCGCGTCGACGCGCGCGTCGAGCCGCGTGCGCGCCTGCGCCTCGGAGTGGCCGCCGAAGAACAGCGCGAGCGCGACCAGCGCCGCGAACGCCGCGCGCCGGAACGCGCGTCCCGCGCGGACGAGCGGCGGCAGCTCAGCGCCCCGCCGGGACGCGGTTCTCGTCCGGGAACGCCGACGCGTGCTCTTGCGGGAAGCGCTTGCGGTACTGCTCCCAGCCGCGGAAGTTTCCGGACCACGTCTCCGCCGAAGCGAGCGGCGTCGCGACGTGCTCGAACGGCGACCAATGCCCGTTCGCACCGCCGCCGACCAGCTTCTCGTACAGCTCGATGTCCTTCGCGTGATCGCGCGTCCCCGCGTGCGAGAGATACGAGACGCGTGCCGACCGCGCGACGCTGATCTTCAGCCGGTCCTCCAACGCCAGCGAGAGCTCTTCGTCCGCCAGGATCAGCGGCGTGTGCCACTCACCGAGCGCAAGCGCCCGCGGCTCGCTCGCGCGGTACGCGGCGAGCATGAGGTCCGCGATGTGCTTGATCTCCGGCTGCGCGTCCGCGTGCGTCCGCTGCGTGAAGAAGTTCGCCCACTCCGTCGCGGTGACGATCACCGTGATCCACGCGAACGGTTCGAGGATCCGGTTCACGAGCTGCTTGTGCAGGTTGATCTCGTCCGACGCGAGCTTCTCCGCGTGCGCGAGCGCGTCGCCGAGCGCGCGCCGCCATTCCGCTTCGGCTGCGGCGCGCGCCGCTTCACCGATCTCTTCGCGCGCCTGCATCCCGGCCTGATTGCGCCCCCACCACAGCGGCATCGCGGGCTCCTCACGCACCGAATCGATCATCTTGCGAATCGGCAGGGCACGAGAAGAGCCGGAATTCCTTGAAAACACCCGGTGCGTGAGGAGCTCACTGTGGATGAAGCGCGGGTAGCGGACCTCCATCGTGGTCAGCCGGATGCCCGCGGGCGAGACGCTGTCGAGGAGAACGCGCGCGGAGAAGGGCATGCCGGGCACCTTCGGCCGGGGGCGGGCGGAACCCTCAGGTGGCGGCCGCTTTTGCCGATACGTGTAGAAAGCGGCGGGACTTTACACGCGGCGGGTCTTCTTCGTTCCCGCGTGCTTCGCAGAGGGGTGTGGGCTCATGCAACTTCGACTCGGTGGTCAGCTCGCGGCCGGCTTCGCGGTCCCGATCGTCGCGCTCGCGTTCGTCATCGCCGCCGTGAAGGTCGCGCTCGCGCGGCTGCACGGCCTGAGCGCCGCGCAGTTCGACGCGGCGGCGGCGAACGTCGAGACGCTCCTGCTGGTCGTCGGGCTCGTCGCGACGGCGATCACGATCGCGGTCAACATCGCGATCGCGCGGCGCATGACCTCGCGCCTCACCCGCGTCTCCGACGCGCTATCGTCGATCGTCCACGGCGATTTCGCCGATCTCTCCGAGGCGCTGGGACGCCTCGCCGAAGGCGACCTGCGCGCGTCCTTCCACTCCTCGCGCGAGCGCATCGAAGACGCCGGCCGCGACGAGATCGCCGACCTCGTCGACAGCTACAACGATCTCGCCGCGGGCCTGACGACCGTCGGCGTCGAGATGACGGAAGGGATGGCGACCTTGCGCGAGCTGATCGGCGGCGTCGTCGTCGCCTCGCGCACGCTGACGATCTCATCGGATCAGACGTCGATGGCGGCGAACCAGGCGTCGGTCGCGGTCGAGCAGATCGCCAAGGCGGTCGAGAGCGTCGCCGGCGGCGCGAAGGACCAGGCGATCAAGATCGCGCACGCGAGCGCGGCGATCGAGGAGCTCGCGCGCGCGGCCGAGATGATCGCCGACGGCGCCGGGCATCAGGCGATCGCGATCCAGACGGCGACCGGCGCGATCCAGTCGCTCGACGACGGCATCGAGGCGCTCTCGCACCACGGCAGCGATCTCGCCGACTCGGCGAAACAAGCGACGCAGGAATCGGTCGGCGGGACGCACGCGGTGCTGCAGACGCAGCGCGCGATGGAGCGGCTGCGCGACGTCTCGACCAAAGCGGCGGAGGCGATGCTCGCGCTCGAGCAGCGTTCGGTGCAGGTCGAAGAGATCGTCCGCACGATCGAGGAGATCGCCGACCAGACGAACTTGCTCGCCCTCAACGCCGCGATCGAAGCGGCGCGCGCCGGCGATCACGGCCGCGGCTTCGCGGTGGTCGCCGACGAAGTGCGCAAGCTGGCGGAACGCTCGGCCGGCGCGACGCGCGAGATCTCCGGCATCCTCACCTCGATCCGCCGCGAGACGATCACCGCCGCCGAGGCGATGCGCGGCTCCGACGACTCGATGTCGACCGGGCTGTCGGTCGCGGCGCAGGCGTCGGAGGCGCTCGACGGGATCGG
>DATHLL010000607.1:0-6743 GCA_035488195.1 Candidatus Elarobacter sp.
GTCCTCGGTGAACGCGAAGCGGCGGTATTCGCCGAAGACGACCGGGTCGAGCACGAGCTTGCCGCGGTCGACCGCGATCGCGTCGAACGAGAGGCGCGGCAGCGTCGCTTTGCTCTGACAGAGCGCCTGCTCCGAGAGCACGAAGACCGGGCACTGATATTTCTCGGCCAGATTGAAGGCTTCGATCGTCAGGTAGAACGACTCTTCGACCGTCCCCGGCGCGAGCACGATCTTCGGGATCTCGCCGTGACCGCCGAACACGATGTGGTTGAGGTTCGACTGCTCGGTCTTCGTCGGCAGACCGGTCGACGGCCCGGCGCGCGCGCACTCGACGACCACGACCGGGATCTCGAGCACGCCGGCGAGGCCGATCGCCTCGGTCATCAGCGCCTGGCCCGGGCCGGAGGTCGCGGTCATCGCGCGGACGCCGGCGAACGCGGCGCCGAGCGTCATCGTAATCGCGGCGAGTTCGTCCTCCGCCTGCACGACGACGCCGCCGAACTTCGGAAGCTGCTTCGACATCCACTCGAGGATGTCGGTCGCCGGCGTGATCGGGTAGCCGGCCATGAACCGGCAGCCGGCGACCAGCGCGCCGTACGCGATCGCGTCGTTGCCCATCATGATGAGCCGGTCGCCGTCGGCTCCGGCGACCAGGCCGTAGCCGCTCGACCGGTCGGCGAAGTGCTCGAGGACGTACTTCTCACCGGCGTCGATCGCGCGCATGTTGAGATCGACGACCTTCTCGCCCTTGCGCTGGTAGACGCCGCGCACGTCGGCGCGCACGATCTCGGGATCCATCCCGATCAGCGCGCCGAGCACGCCCAGCGAGATCGTGTTGCGCACGAGCTCGAGGCCGAGCTCTTCCTTCGCGATCTTCGCCAGCGGGATCTCGTACCAGGTGACGTCGTCGCGGCGAAGCTGGTCCGGGATCGCCTCCGAGGTGTTGTCGAAGACGACGAAGCCGCCGGGCCGCATCTCCTCGATGTGCGCCTCGACGGCTTCCAGGTCGAACGCGACCAGCGCGTCGACGGCGTCGGCCATCCCGTAGTTCTGGTGCTCGCTCGCGCGGATCACGTAGTTGGTGTGGCCGCCGCGGATTCGGGACGGGAAGTCCTTGTAGGTATAGACTTCCAGTCCCATGCGCTTGAATACGCCGGCGATGAGGTCGCCCGTGGTCAGGCTCCCGTCGCCGGCTTGGCCGCCGAACATCACTTCGACGCTGTTGAGGATCACTCGGAGCACCTCGCGGTCCCGGGACGGTTCTCGTCCCGGTGGTCTCTAGTTCCCAACGGTCCCGGGACGGCCCTGTCCACGCCTGCTCGGTCGGGAGCTCCGCTTCGTCGTCAACGGGCGCGGCGCGCGCGCTTCCATGCCTTGCGCCATGCGTACCGGCCCTCGGCCGCAGCGCGCTGCTCGATCACGGTGAGCTCGCCGGCCGCGAACGCCGCCGCTCCGTCGTCGGCCCACGCGCGCAGCGTTCCGCACGCGACGACCGCATCGTGCTGATCGCCGAGCGTCGTTTGGATCGCTTCGACGGCCGATGCGAGCTTCTCGGCGCTGCGGCCGAGCACCGGCGCCGCCGCCTCGGCGGCGTAGCGGGTGCGTTTCGCGGCGATGCGGATGCGGTGCAGCTCGCGGTTCGAGGGTGGGCGCGAGCGGCGGCGCACGCGCTTGCGCAGCGCGCTCCACGCGTCGTCGACGACCTCCGGCACCACCTCGCGCGCAGGTTCGTCGGCGAGCGCGCCGCACGGCGGGCGCTGCACGAGCTCGACGAGCTCCTGCAGCAGTGCGGCGTAGCGCGGCTCGCGCAGCATCGCCAGCATCCGGCCGTAAGCGGCCTCGCGCGCTCCGCGCAGCGCCTCGAGGATCGCACCGGCGCGCTCGCGGTCCTCGCTCGCGAGCAGATCCGCGTGCCGCGCGATCCGTGCGAGCAGCACGTCGGCGTCGCGCGCGGCGGCGAAGCCGTCCTGCAAGAAGCGCAGCCGTTCGCGCAGCTCGCGCGCGTACGTCTCGTCGAGCAGCGGCCGGAACGTGCGCAGATCGCTGCGCAGGCGGCGCGTCGCGACGCGCGCGTCGTGCACCGCGTCTTCGTTCGCGGACAACCGCAGCAGCGGGTCTTGGCGAACGAGCCGCTCCAGCGAGGCGGCGAACGCCGCGCGCATCACCTCGCGCGCAGGCGAACGCGGCTTCGGCGGCGGCACCGCGATCTCGGACTGTGTTGCGCGCTCGCCGAGCGCGCGCACGTTCTTCGCGACCGGATCCGGCTCGCCGGCGCCCGCGTCGCGCAGCAGCGCCGCGAGCTCGTCGAGCGCCTCGTCGGGAGCGCCTTTCGCGAGCTCGATCTCGATCTGCCGGAAGCGCCGCACGACGCGCGTCCCTTCGACGACGTGCACGTCGTCCTCGACGACGTCGGCGATCTCTTCGCCGTCTTCCGAGCGGACGCGGCGGCTCGCGCGCAGCGTGCGCAGCTCGGCGACCGGGCGAAGCTGCGCGCCGCGCACGAACGCGGTCGCGAGATCGAGCGCCTCCGGCGGCACGACGGATCCGTCGCCGGGGAAGACGTGCTCGGCGCGATACATCCGCCCCGCCTCGTGCGGCACGGGAAGCTTCAGCGTCCAGCCTTCGCCGCCGCGATAGCGCAGGCTGCAGCCCCAGCGCGTCAGCCGCAGATCGTCCGTGTCGTAATAGACGGTGTGCAGCCGCTCGAGCGCGACCGGAGCGGCGACGTACGGGTCGAGCCGCGGCTCCATGCGGGCGAGCGAAAACGCGTCGGGGACGGCGAGCTTCAGCTCGCGCTCGACCGCACCGTTCATAGTCTCTCCTCGAGCGCGCGGATCGCGCCGGGCGGCCCCGCGGCGACCAGTTCGTCGCCCGCGCGCAGCTCGGTCTCCGGTGCGGGGCGGAAGCGCATCGCGCCGTCGCGCTTGAGCGCGAGGACGAACGCCTCGTCGCCGTTCGGAAACAGCTCGACCAGCGCGCGGCCGATCCACGACGAGCCCTCGCGGATCGTGATGTCCTCGAGCAGCAGCTGGCCGTTGTCGGCGGAGAGCACGGTGTCGACGAACTCGACCGCGGTCGGGCGCATCGCGAGGCTCGCCATCCGGCGCCCGCCGATCGTGTACGGCGAGATCACGCGGTTGGCGCCGGCGAGGCGGATCTTCTGCTCGGCGTCCTCGGCGTTCGCGCGGGCGACGATGAACAGGCCGGGCTTGAGGACGCGCGCCGAGAGCGTGACGTAGATGTTGTCGGCGTCGTGGTCGACCGCCGTGACGAGCCCCCGCGCTCGCTCGATCCCGGCCGCTTTCAGCGTCGCGACGTCGGTCGCGTTGCCGTTCATCACCACGAGCCCTTCGCCGGCGGCGCGCTCGAGCGAGGACGGGTTGATGTCGATGATCACGAACGGGATCTTCTCGGCGGTGAAGTCGCGCGCGATCTCGCGGCCGACGCGGCCGTAGCCGCACAAGATGAAGTGGTTCTCCATCCTAGCGACGCGCCGCCGCATCCGGCGCTGGGAGAACTCCGCCCCGAGATGTCCTTCGATCACGTACGCGAAGACCTGCAGCACGGTGTAGGTCAGCGCGCCGAACCCGAACGCGACGACGACGATCGTCCACCATTTCCCCGCCACGTCGAGGGCGCGCGGCTCGCCGCCGCCGACCGTCGTGATCGTGGTGACCGTCATGTAGAGCGCATCGAACCACGACCAGCCTTCGAGCGCGGCGTACCCCGCCGTGCCGACGAGGACCGCCGCGATCAGCAGCGTCGCGGCGATCAGCAATCTGCGGGGGAGGGCGGCTCGCTCGCTCATACACGGACCGTCGCTCCTTCGAGAGCCGCGCGGAGGCTTCCGGCGCGCGAGGTCCTCACGGCGCCGAGACCCGACCCGCGGCTCGCCGCAGCGCGGCCGTGCAGCGTGCCGTCACGTACGCGCGGTGCGTGTCGTACGCGCGCCAGACGTCGCGTTCGTCCGCATGGAACTCCCACACGCACGCCCGCGAACTCCACGAGCCGTCCTCCGCCATCGTGGAGAGCAGGTAGTCGACGCCGCGCTGCATCGCGCTCGCGTGCGACCCGCGTCCCGCCAGCGCCGCGACCGCGAGGGCGGTTTCATGGGGGTCTCCACCGGCGCCCCACGAGCCGTCGGCGTTCTGCGAGCCGGCGACGAACGCGAGCGAGCGCGCCGTCGCACCGGCGAACGCCGGCTGGGCGCGCAGCACGTCGAGCGCGAGCAGCGTTCCGAACAGCGGGCTCGGGTAGAAGTACGATCGCCAGAAACCGCGCTCGTCCTGCGCGCGCGCCAGCATGCCGTAGTCGACGAATCGCTCGAAGTGCGTGCCCTGCAGCGCGAGGAAGACGTTCGCGTTCACCTCGGGATGCGCCAGCAGGTTGTGCCGGGGGGAAGGCTCGGTCGTCAACGAGGTCGGACCGGGTGCGTCGAACGTCACGAACAGCCCTTCCGGCTCGCGGCGGAACCGCAGGAGCGCGTCGGGGGGCCGGTTCACGCCCAGCCGGCGCAGCGTGCGGATCACGTACGCCGTGTCGTCGGAGTCGACGTGGAAAACGCGAAACTCGTCGCGGTGATAGGCTCCCGGCGGCGAGAAGCCCCAGCTCCCGCCGTTCTCCTCGGAGAGGATTCGCACCAGCACGATCGTTCGGTCGATCTCGTCGAACAGCCCGCTCATCGCCTCCGCGATGAACGATGCGACGAAGACGTGACCTTTGTTGTCGGAGAAGCGCGGCGTCCCGTCGCTGCCGGTGCACGCCAAGCCGTACGCGCCCGAACGCAGGCATTCGCGCAAGAATCGCGCCGCCTGCGCGACGGCGGCGTCGAGCGCCGTCGTTTCGGCGGCGTCCGGGGGAGGGCGGTTCGCTCGTTCGTCCACGGCCGCTCCGTCCTTCGGGGTCAGCGCAAGCCGTTCCGCCGCACCGCGATCCGGCCGCCGTCGTAGTCGAACCACCAGTCGAAGTACTTCATCTGGTCGGTTCCGACGATGCCGTCGAGGTCGATGTCGAGCGCGTCCGGGTGGTCGTCGGGCTCCTGGACGCCGACCCGCAGCGCCGTGAAGCGCTGCGGGCCGAGCGTGAACGAGGGGACGGTGCGCGCCCCGACGCGGATCGCGCCTTCGAGATAGTCGGCCTCCTCGAACTCGCGGTCGCCGCCGAACGTCGAGCGCGCCCAGCTCGCGATCTCCGGATGCGCGCGCGCGAACGGCGCGAGCACGTAGAGATGCGGCGAGCCGCTGTCCAGCAAGAACCGCTCGCCCGCCGCGGCGCCGAACGCCGCGCTCACCAGCGGCGCGCCCTCGTCGACGTACGCCGGGATCACGGCGTTCTTCGGATCGGCGAAGACGCGCTGCGCCGCGGCGGGCGTCAGCACCTCGACGCGCTCGTGCTCGTAGTCGACGTGGACGACGTGGCCGAAGAAAAAGTCGTAGCCGAGGATCCCGTCGAGCTGGTAGCCGACCTCGAGCGGGAGCGAGAAGACCGAGACGCCGGTCATCGCGAGCGGGCCGGCGCTCATCCGCGGGACGGTCGCGTGCTCGAGCACCGTCTCCCAGCCGCGGCGCTGCGCGAGGTGGCGGTCGAGCATGATGCTCGCCGTCCCGGTGTCGAGCACGAACCACCCGCGGCGGCCGTCGACGTCGACCTCGACGAAGATCGTGCGGCCGCGGAACTGCGCGGGGAGCTGCGCCGCGCCGCTCGGCGGCGGGCTCGCGAACGCGAACGTCCGCCGCGTCTGCGGGATCGCGACGTCGAGCTCGGCGAGCGCTTGCGGCTCGATCGCGTCGACGGTCACGTCGAGGTCGTCGGCGGCGTCGCCGTCCGAGACGCGCCAGTGCCGCGGGCGCCGCATCGTGCCGAGCGGCTCGAACCGGTCGAACGACGTGACGATCGTGCGCGCGCCTTCGCGCGTGATCTCGTGCGTGACCGCGCCGCTCGCCTCGTCGACGTAGAGCCAGTGCGGCTTGTCGCGCGGCGCGCGGTCGACGAGCACCCAAGCGGGACCGAAGCGCGTCGATTTGCCCGCCAGCGCGCAGTCGGCGAGCGCGAACGGGAAGACGCTCTGCGGGAGCCGGTCGATCGCGTCGCCCTGGTCGTCGGAGAGGCTGGCGTGCGCGATCCCGTTCGCGTCGGCGCGCCAGCGCACGCCCTCCGACCGACCGCCGGCGTACTGCGCGTCTCCGACCGGGATCGTCGCGCGGAAATCGTCGTCGCGCACCGCGACCCGCACCGCCAACCGGCGCGTGCCGTTGACGTACGTCCAGCGCTCGCGTCGTTGCGCGTAGCGCGCGTCCGGCACTCCCGCGGCACTTCGGTACGCGGTCAGCACCGAGGCCGGCGGCGTCTTCGTGGGCCGGAGGTCGGGCGGCTGCCACGCGGCCGACGCGCGCCCGCCGAGCAGCGCGCAGCACGCGAGCGCGAGCGCCGGGACGATGCGAAGCGAGCGCGTCAGGCGGCGAGCGCTCCTTCGATCGCGGCGCGCAGCGGGTTCGACGGGTCGTTCCACGCCTCGATGAACGCGCGCAGGATGCTTCCCGTCAGCCCCCAGATCCGCCGGCTCTCGTAGTCCAGGATGTACGTCTCGATGCTGACCTCGCCCACGCGAACCGTCCCGCTCTGCAGCGTCTCGATCACGGTCGCGAGCGGGATCGTGAAGACCGCGGCCGTCTCGGTGCCGTCGATCGTGAGCGGTCCCGGCGCGACGGTCGCGACGAACGGCGTCACGTCGAAGTTGTTCGCAC
>DATHLL010000608.1:0-5114 GCA_035488195.1 Candidatus Elarobacter sp.
CCTCGTAGCGGACGATCTCGCGGCGCATGAAGTGCGCGACGAGCCAGGCGATTCGTACGGCGGTGCGGCGGCAGCGCTCGGTGGACCACGTGGTGGGCCGGGTGATCGCCGTGCGTGCGCCGAAGACGTAGGGTGTCATTCGATGTTAACTCCATCGGGTGACGGGCCCGGTCAGTGTGTCAGCACTGATCGGGCCGCTTCAGTTGTGTATGCCTATTTTAGCATGCCGATGCTGCGTCGCACAAGTGTTCGATGTGGTGCACCGTTGCGGCCGTGGCGCATCCTTCGACAAGCTCAGGATGACATTTGGGGCCTGCGACGATGTTGACTTAGACTGATTCGAGCTCGGCGGTTTCGTTGTCGTGTTCCGCGTCGAAGGCGGCGCGCTTCGACTTCGCCGCGTCTGCGAGCGAGGGCGCCGCAGCTGCAGCGGTCTTCGCGGACGTCAGGGTTTCGAGGCCCTTTTTTACCGAGCCGAGGGCGCCGGTTAGGCGGACGTCGAGGTCCGTGAGGACTTGGGCGGCGTAGGCGTCGGCGCCGGCGCGGATCCGCATCGCTTTCTCTTCCGCTTCGCGCAGGACGATCTCGGAGGTCGCGCGGGCGCGGCGGACGATCTCGTGCTCGTCGATCTGTGCGCTGGACTGTGTCGAGGCCTCGGCGACGATCGCTTGCGCCTTCTCCTGCGCCTCGCGCACGAGGCGGTCGCCGTTCTTCGCGATCGTGCGCGCGCGGCCGACCTCTTCCGGCAGCGAGGCGCGCAGCTTCTCGATCAGCTCGAGGAGCCGCTCTTCGCTCACGATGCGGTATCCCAGCGGGAGGACCGTGCCTTGCTTCACGGACGCTTCCAGTTTGTCGATCACGCGATAGACGGACATGCGTTTCTCCTAGCGAGGTGCGGGGCGTTTCGACTGCATGACGTGCAGCACGGCCGGCGGGACGTATTCGGCGACGTCGGCGCCCAGGTTGTAGACTTCCTTCACCAAGGTCGAGCTCACGAACGACCAGCGCGGGTCGCTCGGCAGGAACACTGTGTCGACGTTCGAGAGCGAGCGGTTCATCAGCGCGGTCGACATCTCGGCCTCGAAGTCGGCGACGACGCGCAGGCCCTTCACGATCACCGTCGCCTCGACTTTGCGCACGAAGTCGGCGAGCAGGCCCCGGAAGTGCGTCACCTCGACGTTCTTCAGCTCGGCGACGGCGGCGCGGATCATCGTTTCGCGCTCGTCGAGCGTGAAGAGCGGGTCGCGTTTCTGCGGGTTCACCACGACCGCGACGACGACGCGGTCGAAGATCGCCGCGGCGCGCTCGATCACGTCGAGGTGGCCGCAGGTCATCGGGTCGAACGAGCCGGGGTAGATCGCCGCGCGCTGCGCCGTCGTGTGGTTCACGCCGCGTCCTCGAGCGGGTGCATGAACGCGAGCGCGACCTCGCCGTAGCGTTCGGCGCGGTCGACGCGCATCGCGGGGTCGGACGGCTCGGGTTCGCGCACGGAGTGTTCGTAGACGACCGTCGTCGCAGGGTCGATCGCGCGGCGCACGCGCAGTTCGCTGAACGTTTCCGCGGGGTATGGGTGCGCGTACGGCGGGTCGGCGAAGACCAGGTCGTAGCGGCCGGTGAGCGCGCGCGCGGCGCGTTCGGCGGGGGCGGCGATCACGTCGACGTGGTCGGCGACGCCGAGCGCGCGCGCGGTCGTGCGGAGCGCGTCCGCGGTCGGGCGGTGTTTCTCGACGAACGTCACGTGCGCGGCGCCGCGCGAGAGCGACTCGAAGCCGAGCGCACCGGTGCCGGCGAAGAGGTCGAGGACCCGGGCGTCGGCGACGCGCGAGCCGAGGATGGAGAACAATGCTTCCTTCACGCGAGCGGGTGTCGGTCGAACCGCCCGGCCGGGCGGTGTCTGAACACGCCGGCTGCGCAGCGTGCCGCCGGTGATCGTCAGCGTCCCCATAGAGTTATGGGGCGATGGTGTTCTCCGTCAGCTTCTCCAGCTCCCGCAAGCTCGCGATGCGCAGCGTCGGCGGGGGGAGGTCCTGTGGATAACTCTGGTTCTCCCAGTCGAACCACACCGCGCGAAGGCCGGCGGCGAGCGCGCCCGCGACGTCGCCGCGCGGGTTGTCGCCGACGTACCAGACGTCTTCGCGGGGGGTTTGCAGCGTGTCGGCGAGCGCGGCGAATGCGGCTGGGTCGGGCTTGTACGCGTGCAGCGCGTCGCTCACGAGGATCGGCATCGTCTGCGCGATCTCCGCGCCGAGCGCGCGCGCGATCTTCTTCTGCTGCAGCGGCGTCCAGCCGTTGGTCAGGATCGCCGTCGGGACGGCGCGGGCGCGGAGGGCGTCGATGAGCTCGCGCGCGTGGTCGAGCGGGCGGACGAGCGGGTCGACGAGGGCGTAGCAGATCTCGCGCCAGCGCTCCGCGCGCGCGGGCTGCGACGTGCCGAGTGCGTCCGCGAAGCGGGCGAGCATGTCGTCCATCGGGACGTCGCCGGCGCGGAACGTCGCGAGGAGATCGTCGATGCGCGTGCGCCATGCGGCGTCGGCGGGGTCGAGCGGGCCTCCGAGCTCGGAGGCGTAGGCGTACATCGCCTTGCGCTCGAGGCCGTTGTCGACGCCCAGCGTGTGGTCGAAGTCGAAGCCGATCGCGATCATTCGCCGTGGCTTACCCGCATCACGCCGTGATCAGCATCGCGCGGGCCGAGGCGCTCTCGTCGAGCAGCGCGAGGAGCGGGCGGTGCTCGGGGGCGCTCAGGTCGGGATCGCTCGCGACGATCGCGTCGGCGGCTTCCTTTGCGCGCATGTACAATGCGAAGTCGTCGACGATGTTGCCGATCGTGTCGGCGCCGCCGGCCTGTGCCGTGCCGGCGAGTTCGCCGGCTTTGCGCAGGCGCAGGTCGGCTTCGGCGATCTCGAAGCCGTCGGTGGTTTCCTCGAGGACGTGCAGCCGTTCGACCTCCGCGGCGTCGTCGGGCGGCACCAGGATGCAGTACGACTCCGCGACGCCGCGGCCGACGCGACCGCGCAGTTGGTGGAGTTGCGCGAGGCCGTAGCGGTGCGCGTCGAGGACGACCATCACCGACGCGTTCGGGACGTCGACGCCCACCTCCACCACCGTCGTCGAGACGAGGACGTCGGTCTCGCCGCGCTTGAAGCGATCCATCACGGCGTCCTTCTCGCGCGGCGTCATCCGGCCGTGGACGAGGTCGACGCGCAGGTCCGGGAACACGGTCGTCTTCAGGCGGTCCGCTTCCTCGACCGCGGTGACGAGCTGCGGCGCGGGGCGTTTGCCGTTCTTGCGGCCGTCGTCCTCTGCGTCGTCGTTCGCTTCGATCGCGGCGGCGACGACATATGCCTGCTGGCCGAGCGCGACGGTCTTGCGGACGAGCTCGTAGACTTCGTGCTTGCGGCTCTCGCGGACGACGAACGTGCGGATCGGTGTGCGGCCCGGCGGTAGCTCGTCGATGATCGAGACGTCCATGTCGGCGTATTTGGTCTGCGCGAGCGTGCGCGGGATCGGCGTCGCGGTCATCGCGAGCGTGTGCGGCGCGGTGCTCTTCTCGCGCAGCGTCTTGCGCTGGTTGACGCCGAAGCGGTGCTGTTCATCGATCACCACCAGGCCGAGCTCGCGGAACGTCACCGACTCGGTGAGCAGCGCGTGCGTTCCGACGGCGAGCGACGCTTCGCCCGAACCGATGCGGTCCTCGGCGCGGCGGCGGTCGCGCGCGCCCTGCGAGCCGAACACCGCCTCCACCGTCACGCCGAACGGGTACAGCAGCGGCGCGAGCTTCGCCGCGTGCTGCGCGGCGAGGATCTCGGTCGGCGCCATCAGCGCGGACTGCACGCCGCCCTGGTGCGCGAGCACGATCGCGGCGGCGGCGACCAGGGTCTTTCCGCTGCCGACGTCGCCTTGCAGCAGGCGGTTCATCGGCGCCGTGCGCGCCATGTCGTCCCAGATGCGCTCGATCACGCGGCGCTGCGCGCCGGTCGGCGCGAACGGGAGCTGCGCGGTGAACGCGTCCCAGAACCCGTCGGGGTGGTCGAGCGCGTGCGCGCCGCCTTCCGCTTCGCGGCGCGCGCGCTTCACGGCGGCGGCGAGCGCGATCGTGAAGAACTCGTCGAAGACGATGCGTTCCTTCGCGCGCGCGGCGTCGTCGAGGTCGCGCGGCGCGTGCACGTCGCGCCAGGCCTTCGCGAGCGGCGGGAAGCCGAAGCGGCGCACGAGCGGCTGCGGCAGCGCGTCGGTGTGCTGCGCGATCAGGCGGTCGAGATTCTTCGCGATCGCGGCGCGGATCGTGCGCGACGGTAGATCCTTGCTCGCCGCGTAGACGGGGATGATCTCGCCCTCGTAGACCTCGTCGTCGCGCAGCACGCGGTGCGAGGCGACGTTGATCTCGCGCAGGAAGCCGTGTCCGGTCACGCGGCCTGCCACGAAGACGCGGTCGCCGGGCGACAGCTTTCCGCTCATGTAGCGCTGGCCGAACCATTTCGCCTCGATCGCGCCGGTGTCGTCCTGCAGCGTCGCGGTGAAGAGCTGGAAGCGGCCGCGGCCCTTCCGTTCCTTCACGCGCACGACGGTTCCAACGACGATCGCCTCGCCTTCGCGCGCGCTCGCGATCGGCATCGGCTGGCGCCAGTCGCGGTACGCGCGCGGGATGTAGCGCAGCAGCTCGTCGGGCGTGCGGACGTCGAGCTCCGCGAACTTCGCCGCGGTCTCCGGACCGATCCCCGCGAGGCCTCTTATGGTTTCGCGCGCCGGGATAGTTCCGCTCCGACTTCGTCGAGCGAGACGCCGCGTTCCGCGAGCAGCACCAGCGCGTGGTACAGCAGGTCGGCCGTCTCCCACACCAGCTCGCCGCGGTCGGCGTTCTTCGCCGCGATCACGACCTCGGTCGCCTCCTCGCCGATCTTCTTCCCGATACGATCGACGCCGCCGGCGAAGAGTTTAGCGGTGTAACTGCCCTCCGGGGCGTGTTGCTTGCGCGACGCGATCGTCCGCGCGAGCGCGACGACCGCGCTTGCGAAGCGAGCGCCGACGGCATCGTCTTCCGCGCCCGCCAGCGGCACCACGTCGAAGAAACAGCTGGCCGCACCCGTATGGCAGGCCGGCCCGGCGGGAATCACGCG
>DATHLL010000609.1:0-4205 GCA_035488195.1 Candidatus Elarobacter sp.
GACTACGCGCACGGCGGCGAGTCGGCGAACATCGGCGACTTCGTGAAGCTGCGCTACGGCCTGACCGACCGCACGACCGTGATGTTCACCGCGTTGCAGAACAATCAGTCGAACAGCGCGCTGTGCACGCAGTTCGTCGCGCCGCTCCCGTGCGGGATCGGCCCCGACAACGGCAACAGCGGGAAGTTCCAGTTCGCCTACGGGACCGTGCAGTCGCTGATCGGCGATACCGCGATCACGCTGACCGGCTACGTCAACAACAACAAGTCGCTCACGAACGACCTCAACCGCTACACGCTCCAGTGCCCCGGGGCGGCGCCCGGCGTGCCGGTGACGTGCCCGTTCAGCACCGAGGTCCCCAGACTCAACCCCCTTTCGTCGCAGAGCGGGACGCTGGCGCGCGGGCTCGCCGCGAGCGCGACGCTCACGCGCGACAAGCACACCTTCACGCTCTCCGGCTCGACCTTCGCGGGGATCACGACCTTCACGCCGCTCGCCGGCGGGCTCGGCTTCGTGCAGCCCTCGACGTTCGCGACCGCCTCGCGGCAAGTGCAGTTCGCCGACCAGTTCAAGGTGAACGACAAGCTGACGCTCGGGCCGAACGTCTCGTACGCCGGCACCTCCGGCGCGGGCTCGTCGGTCCTGTTCGGGTTCAGCGCCGCGTGGCGCCCCGTCTCGACCGACAGCTACAACGGTTCGATCTCGTTCGGCAGTTCGCAGCCCGCGAACGGTCTCGTGCGCTCGCTGAGCGATCCGCTCTCGGCGCGCGTCAACTGCTTCGCGAACACCGCGACGGTGAGCGGCCCCGGCGATCTGCCTTCGCACCAGTCGGCGGCGAGCTACGACCTCGGCTGGACGCACCAGTGGTCGCACGGGCAGTTCTCGTTCTCGGCGTACCGCCAGACGCAGGGCGGCCAGCTCGTCAACGCGTCGGTGACCGGCGACAGCCTCGGGCTGACCGATCCGCTGAGCCCGTACTACCAGGCGGTCACGGGATACTACGGCAACGTCTGCGGCACGTCCGCGGTGCCGAACCTCTACGTGCAGCAGCTCATCGGCGGGACGACGCGCGTCTACCAGGGCTTCACCGCTCAGGCGAACGTCGGGATCGGCAAGAACGTCGTCGTCGTGCCCTCGTACACGACCAGCGCGGCGGAGATCACCGCGGCCGACCCGCGCTTCACCGGGCTCGACAGCACGCTGATCCTCGACTCGCAGATCCCGGGGCGCCCGGTGCACACCGGTAACCTCACGATCGACGCGCTCTACGCGCCGGCCGGTCTGGAGCTGCTCGCGAACGCGCACTACGTCGGCCCGAACAACAACCAGTACATCGCGCCGTACACGCTCGTGAACGTCGGCCTCTCGCACGCGCTCGGGGTCGGGCGGATCACCGTGTTCGCCTCGAACCTGTTCAACACCGAGGCCGGGAACTTCTCGACGCTGCAGTACGCGCAGCCGATCCCGCTCAGCGGCGGCGGCTATCTGCTGACGGCGGCGCGCCCGAACGCGCCCCGCCAGTACACGGTGAGCTACTCGTTCAACACCGGTGCGCGGCCCGGAGCGGGCTTCTCGCGAGGCGCGGCGAGCGCCGGCCGCGGCACGACCGCGGCGGCGGCCGGCCAGCAGAACCAGCAGCAGCGCGGCCTCGGCTTCGGCCGGCTCAACTTCGTCCCGCCGCCGCCGGGCGTCGACCCGCTCACCATTGCCGACAGCCGCACCGAGTGCACCGCCGACCTCAAGCCCGAGGCGCAGAAGGTGCTGACCGAGCTCGGCGCCGCCGCGAAGGCGTATGCCGCGGGGCAGCCGCTTCCGGCGGTCGAGGGCCTCACCGTCACGCCGCACGGCGACCGCACCGGGACGTGGTATCTCGGCCTCTCGCCGCTCATCCCGCAGAGCGTCCTCGACAAGATGCGCGCGCAGCGCCAGGCGGCCGGAAACGCCGCGCCGGGCGGGGCTCGGCGCGGCGGACCGGGTGGTCCCGGCGGACCGCCGGGAGGCGAGGGCGGTCCGGGCGGGTTCCAGGACCGCGTCACGGCGAGCTCGCCGGACAGCCAGCAGCGCGCGCAGCAGTTCACGCCGCCGCCCGAGCTGGTCGCCGCGCTCCTCCCGACCCGCGCGCTCGCGTCGTGCTCGTACGGGACCGTGATGACGACGACCGAGGCGCACGCCAAGGGCTACGACGTCGAGGCCGGGGTGCAAGTCGCTCCGTCCCCGGGCCCCTCGCCCGCGCCGGGTTCGAGCCCCGCTCCGGTGACCGCGAACGCCGGCCGGCCGGCTCCGGGCGCCTCGCCCGCGCCGGGCGAGAGCCCGCGGCCGCGCGGCCAGGGCCAAGGCGGCCGCGGCGGGTTCGGCGGCAACGCGTTCTACTACGCTCCGAACGTCGGCCTGTTCGTGGTGCGTCCGCCCGACCTCGGAACCGGTGGCGGCAGCGTCAAACAGTAGCGGCATGGCCGCTGCACCTCGGGTCGTCGTGATCGACGACGAACGCCACCTCCGCGAGCTGCTGGAGCTCGGGCTCGCGGAGGACGGCTTCGAGGTCAAATCGGCACCCGACGGGCGGACCGGCCTGCAGCTGGTCCGCGACTGGCGCCCGGACGCGATCGTCCTGGACGTGATGCTGCCGTTCGTCGACGGCCTCGAGCTGCTGCCGATGCTGCGCCGCATCACCGAGGCGCCGATCCTGATGCTCAGCGCGAAGGCCGACACCGACGACCGCATCACCGGGCTGCGCCGCGGCGCCGACGACTACATCCCCAAGCCGTTCGAGATGACGGAGCTCGCCGCGCGGCTGCACTCGGCGCTGCGCCGGCCGCGGCTCGAACAGCCCTCGATCGTCTCGTACGCCGATCTGACGATCGACCTCGACCGCCGCGACGTCAAGCGCGGCGACCGCCGCATCGAGCTCTCGGCGCGCGAGTACGCGCTGCTGCTCACGTTCGTGCGCAACCCGGAACGGGTCTTCACGCGCGATCAACTGCTCGATCTGGTGTGGGGGACCGACCGCGACGTCGGTCCCGGCGCGGTGGAGACGTACGTCTCGTATCTGCGCGCGAAGATCGACGCAGGGTTCGAGCCGAAGCTGATCCGCACGATCCGCGGCGCGGGCTACGCGCTACGGGCGCACTGAGGTGGGTTCGCTTGCGCGAACCCTTCGCGTTCGGCCTGCGGCCGAGCCGCCCACGTGTCGGAGGACCTGAGGATGTTTGACCGGTTCGCGCGGCGCGTGACGGTCTGGTACGTCGTCGCGGCGACGGCGCTGGTCGTGGTGCTGTTCGCCGCGGTCGCGCTGGTGGTGCTGATCGCCTACGTGCACATGATCCAGGACGGCATCGACGCCGACGCGCGCGAAGCGCAGGCGTTCGCCGTCCGTTCGTCCTCGCGCGGCGCGAGCTTCGCCGCCGCCGCGCTCGAGATCGAACAGCGGCTGAGCCGGCCCGGGATCCGGATGGTCGCGGCGGGGCCGTTCCCGCGCCCGCCCGACGCGCCGCGGCCCGAGCCGCGCACCACGAGCGCGCCGATGCTCATGCGCGCCGCGCCGCAGGCGCGCGCGAGCTACGCGCCGGACCGCTCCGGGTCGGCCGACCGGCCGCCGGTGCCGGAATACGTCTTCGTCAACGGAACGCGCGTGCACGAGGATCCGCGCGACGTGCGCACGCGCGGAAGCCGGATCGGATTCGCGCTCAACACCGCGTTCGGCGCGCACTTCCAGCACGTCGACCTGCTCGACGGCGAGCTGCGGATCATCCCGGACCCCGACGCGACGCAGAGGATCGCCCTGTGGCTGCTGCTCGGCGTCCTCGCGGCCGGCGCGGTCGCCGGCGTGCTGGCGTGGCTCTCCGGGCGTTACATCACCTTGCAGGTGCTGCGCCCGCTGGTCGACGTGACCCATGCGCTGCGGCGCTTCGCGACCCGCGATTTCACCCCGCAGCCGATCGCGGTTGCCGGGAAGAGCGAGTTCGACGAGATCGCCGTCGCGTACAACGCCGCGGCGGCGCAGGTCGCGGCGGCGTTCGCCGAGCGGCGAGCGTCCGAGTCGCAGATGCGACAGTTCGTCGCGGACGCCGGGCACGAACTGCGCACGCCGCTGACGATCGTGCTCGGCTACATCGACCTGCTGCGGCGCAAGGCCGACGAGGGCGACGAGCGCTCGCGGCGGATCTTCGCCGCGATCGGGATCGAGGGCGCGCGGATGCGCACGCTGA
>DATHLL010000610.1:0-2721 GCA_035488195.1 Candidatus Elarobacter sp.
ACCGACGCGACCGCGATCCGGATCGGCGCGCCCGCGTCGTGGAAGAAGGCGCGCGCCGAGGTGCGCTTCTCCGCCGGGACGGTCCTCGACGTCACCGACGAGGAGATCGCCGAGGCGCGCGCGATCGTCGGCCGCGACGGCGTCGGCTGCGAGCCGGCCTCGGCGGCCTCGCTGGCCGGGCTGCGGAAGCTGGTCGCGAGCGGCGCGGTCGCGCGCGACGCCGACGTCGTCTGCGTCCTGACCGGTCACGTGCTCAAAGACACCGCGTACGCCGCGCGCTACCACGCCTCCGAGGCGCCGCACGCGAACGCGATCGTCCGCGGGATCGATCTGGCCGACTACCTCAACCTCGTGATGCTCACTCGCGCGTGAGCTTCACCGTCTCCGCGCCCGCGTCGAGAGCGAACCTCGGCGCGGGGTTCGACGCGGTCGCGCTCGCGCTCGAGCTGCGCATGACCGCGCGCGTGAGCGAGCTCGCTCCAGGCTCGTCGTCCCAGTGGACGTATTCCGGCACGCACGCGCCGACGCACGACGGGCTGCGCGGCTGCGTCGAGCGCGGGATCGTGCGCGTCGCGCCGAACGCGCCGCCGCTGCGGGTCGCGCTCGACAACGCGATCCCGCTCGGCGCCGGGCTCGGCAGCAGCGCCGCCGCGCACGCGCTCGGGGTCGCGATCGGCGCGCGGCTCGTCGACCACCCGCCCGACGACGACCTCCTCGCGCTCACGGTCGCGGAGCTCGAAGGCCACCCCGACAACGCGCTCGCGGCCTGGTACGGCGGCGCGGTCGTCGCGGCGCTCGGCGACGACGGGCTGACCTCGGCGCGCTTCGCCCCTCCGCAGGCGGCGGCCGTCGTCGTCGTCCCCGCGATCGAGCTCCCCACCGCCGAGGCGCGCGCGCTGATCCCCGAGAGCTACGACCGGACCGACGCGGTCCACAACGTCCAGCGCGCCGCGCTGCTGGGCGCGGCGCTCGCCAGCGGCCGGCTCGACCTGCTGCGCGCCGCGGTCCGCGACCGGCTCCACCAGCCCTACCGCGCCGCGCTGATCCCCGGCCTCCCCGAGATGCTCGCGCTGGACGATCCGTCCGTGGTCGCGGTCGCGCTCTCCGGTGCCGGTCCGTCCGTGCTCGCGCTGGTGCGCGAGGGCCCCGAGCGGATCGGCCGCCTCGTCGCCGCGATCTTCGCGCGCCACGGCGTCCGCAGCGCGGTGCTGACGCCGGCTTTGGCGTTCTCGGGGCTGACGCTGACCGTCGCCGAGCCCCGGTAAAGAGACGGAACGGGTCAGCGAGCGAGCGAGAGGGACCCCATCCGGCCGCGAGAAGGTTGTCCGCAATGGTCAGCGTCAGCGTCGGTTCGCCGGCCGGCATGTGCACCGTCGCGAACCCCGCGTTCTACCGCTACGTCCTGCGGCTGGGTGAGGCGCCGCTCTCGGCGAGCTCCGCCGACCGCGCCCAGCTCGACGTCCTCGCGAACGTCCCTCACGCGTACGCCGACGAGGAAGAGTGCGCCGGCGACGGCTGGCGCATCGTCCCGGCGATGTCGTACGAGGACTGGCCGGTCCTCGAGGCGACCCCGCAGCGCCTGCGCGCCGCGTTCCAGACCGCCAGGCGCCTTTTGTGGAAGAACGCCGGCCCGGTCGGGATCAGCGCCGGCGACATGATCGCGATCGACACCGAGATCGAGTCGGTCCTCGGCGTCCTGCGCCAAGCCGAAGCCGGCGGCTACAGCGTCAACGTCAGCTACGTCAGCTGAGTGGCTTCAGACTTCGTCTGAGCCTTCGCGTTCGGCCTTCGGCCGAGCCGCCCGCAAAACTTCTCCCGCTAACATCGCGGCCACGGCGCGGCAATCCGCGTCTCTCATGCTGTTCTCGTGCCGACGCGCGAGGACGTGCTCCGTATTTCATCCGTCGAAGAAGCCTTCGACCTTTCCACCACCAAGGTGCGGAAGCGCGAAGTCGCGCTGATTCGCGTCGCCGAACGCGAGCGGCTGATCCGCTTGACGGAGCACGCGAAGGAAGCGGCCGAAGACGAAGGGATCGCACGAGAACTCATCTGGAGAACGATTCGGTGCGGCCGGGTACGCTCGAAGGACAGCGCCGAGGACGACGGGCGTCAGATCGGGCTGAACTTCGAAGCTGAAGCGGACGATCGTGCCATTCGGGTCAAAGTGTCCTGGAAAGCGCGATATTTCGTTCCCACGGTTCACACGCTATGAGAAGATCATGATATGACGTACACAGGGATGACGCTCGAAGAAACGACCGTGACGTACGAGATGAGGCTCGGTCCCGTCGTTCGCGCGCACATCACCGGAACGCCGGCGGAGGTCGTGCACGAGACCGGCAAAGACGACCTGACGCTCTTTGACCGGTCGACCAGCGACCGTCTCGACGTCCTGCGCGAAGTCGCACGAACGCGGATGGCGAACGGCGAGACCGACATCACCCTGGACTTCACGACCGGCGCGTAGCGCGGCTACTGCTTCGGGTTGAACAAGCTCCCGAGCACGCCGCCGATGTTGCTGGTGCCTCCTGCTTGGGTGGCGCCTTCGTACTGCGGCTCGTGGTAGGTCATCGACTGCAGCCCCAGCCGTCCCGGCCCGGTGAAGCGGTTCATCATCAGCGAGGCGCCGCCGACGAGCGCGCCGAGCGCGCCCATGAACCCGCCGCCGCCGCCGGACTGCAGCACCGTGACGGTGTCCATGCGGACCGACGCGTCCTTCCA
>DATHLL010000611.1:0-2850 GCA_035488195.1 Candidatus Elarobacter sp.
TCTTCCCGACCGACGATGCTCCGGTGGACAGCTACATCGGAAAGCTCTATATCACGCTGTACTTCGAGTAACGGTGCCCAGGAGGGAATTCGTGCACGCCCATTCCGTCCTCCGCGCGGGCATCGTAGCGGCGGGATGCGCTGCCCTCGTCGGCGGCGCATTCAGCGTTCTCCGCGCGGACGCAAACGCCGGCCAGAAGACGATCTCGATCCCGGTCACGCTGTCCGTCTCCAAGGATTGCAAGATCGTCTCCGGGCCGGCGTCTGTTCTGACGATCAGCTTCAGCCTTCCACGGGGAAACTACAAGGATCATGCCTACTTCTTTACCGTCGTGAACGAAAGCGTGCTCTGCGAAAAGGGGACCAGCGTCAACCCAGGGCCGTATTCCGGTTCGGTCGCGCTCGTCGAATATCCGCAGGACCACGACGGCGACGAGTCAACGACCCTCCGCTATTGGATTGCACCGCCGGGAACCAAGTTGACGACGGGCTTCGGCACCAACGGTGCGGCCTGCCCGCCGAGCATCCCCGTCCTCTCGCCGGTGACGTCCACCGCCTCCACGACACCGATCGTCTATCCGGTCTTCGGCTGCGTGCAGTTCCCGGGCAGCATCGACGGAGGCACCTTCCAGGCGAGTTTGCCGGCGGACAAGCTCACCTTCTGAACGCGGGAGTCCCTATGAAGCGAATGCTCCTCGTCGCCGCTCTGTGCGTGACCGCTCTGGCGGCCGGCGCCGGGACGGCGGTGAACGCCGGACAAGTCAAGACGGGGTCGATCCCGGTGACCTTGAGCGCGATCGCCGACTGCAAGATCACGAGCGCTCAGGGAACGTTCGCGTTCGGCACGCTCGACGCGATCAACAACTCTCCCGGATTCATCGCGAATCCGCAAGTGACGTTGTCGTTTCTGTGCAACAAAGGAACGTCGTATACGATATACGCCGGCCCCGTCAGTGGTCCGGCCGTTTCACTGGCGAACAACGGATCCTACAGCACCGCGACCGGGTTCGGCGGAACCGGCTACACGATCAAAGCCGTCAGCGGAGCTACAGGGACCGCGAGCGCGTCGTCCGCTGCGCTGGTCGCAGTCTTGAAGGGCTCCCTAAATTCAGCTGATCCGGCGTCCGGGACCTATTCTGACAGCGTCGTGCTTACGGTGTCCTACTCGTGATTTGATCGGCCCGAGAAGTGCACGAATCCGGAATGGTGCTATGCGCCGGCGATGGCCGTCAGGATCCCAGCAGGTACCCTCGCGTAGCCCGGGGTTAGAACACCAGCGAGACCATCACCGGCTCGGTCCCGCCGCGCAGCGCCGTCGAAATCGCGCGCTCGGCGGCGGGCCGCATCCTCGTAGCGCGTGCCGCCCCATCGCAAAGCGTTCGGGGGCGCTAAGGTTCAAGAAAGCGCAACCTTCCATACGGAAAACACAGGTCCGAAAACAGCAGAACCTCGGCGATGGCCGAGGCTCTCCACTGGACGGTGCGGCGCTTCAGCGGCGCAGGCCGAGATCCGCGATGAGCTTGCGGTAGCGCTCGAGATCCTTGTGCTGGAGGTACGCGAGCAGGCGCCGGCGCTGACCGACCTGCATCAGCAGGCCGCGGCGGCTGTGGTGATCCTTCTTGTGGATCTTGAGGTGCTCGGTGAGCTGGTTGATCGACGCGGTGAGGATCGCGATCTGGACGTCGGCCGAGCCGGTGTCGTTGGGGCCGCGGCCGTACTTGGTCGAGAGCTCGGACTTCTGTTCTTTGGTCAGGGGCACGGGGAATCGGTACTCCTTGCTTGCAGACTCGCGCGCCAGCAGGCTCCGTGGGCCCGCGGCGGCGACCGGCGGATCATACCAAATCCGGCCTCCAACGTAAAGCGACCGTCGCGCCGTCCGCGCTACGGGCCGGCCGCCTCGGCGCGCTCGTCGAGCGCCGCCTTGACCGCCTCGCGCAGCGCGTCGAGCTCGGGCGGGACGCCGGTCGTCTGCTGGCCGATCGCTTCGATCGCGGTCAGGACGCGGCGCGCCTCGGCGCGGTCGAGCGGGACGTACAGCGCGCGAGCGAGCTCCTCGTCGAGCCGCTCGATCGCGCGCTTCGCCATGTTCGCCTGGCCGAACGAGTACGCGTGGTGGCTCGCGTTCCCGAGGAGCTTCAGCTCGGACTCCAGCCAGTCGCGATAGTCTTTGAGCAAGGCGTCCTCCTGTGGGCGCGGAACCCGGTCGCGCTGTGAGCGATGACTTCGTGGCGGTGGCGCGCGTCGGCGACGTCGCGCCGGGCAGCGGGAAGGCCGTCGTCGTCGGCGACCGCGAGATCGCGCTCTTCAACGCCGGCGGAACGTTCTATGCCCTCGACAACACCTGCCCGCATCAGGGCGGTCCGCTCGCCGAGGGCTGGATCGAGGGCGAGACCGTCACCTGCCCCTGGCACGCCTGGTGCTTCAAGATGACCGACGGCAAGATGACGCTCGGCGACTACGCGTCGGTCGACGCGTTCGACGTCCACGTCGAAGGCGACGTCGTCATGGTGAGCCGCACGCCGCGCGGCGCGGCGCGCTAGGCGAGCGCGTCGCGCAGGTCGGCGATCCGGCGGGAGCCGGTCACGAAGAGCGCGATCCGCAGCGCGGTGACCAGCTCGTCGATCAGCGCCGCGACCGCCGCGTCCGACTCGTCGGCGGCGCGGAGGAACGGGAGCGCCAGCCCCGCCAGGTCGGCGCCGAGCGCGAGCGCCTTCGCGACCTGGACGCCGTCGCGGATCCCGCCGCTCGCGACCAGCGGGACGTCCGGGAGCGCCGCCCGCAGCGCCGCCGTCGCGCGCGGCGTCGCGTAGCCCCAGTCGCCGAACGCCTCGGCGATCCGCTCGCGCGCCGG
>DATHLL010000612.1:0-4583 GCA_035488195.1 Candidatus Elarobacter sp.
CGACGGTCTTCATCGACGGGATCGTGCGCACGTCGAACTCCTTCGACCCGCGCGGCAAGGAAGGTCTGGGCGAGGTCACCTCGGCGCTGATGGACTGGGGCAGCGCGAAGTACGACTACGACGCGCAGCGCAAGCTCGCCGACGACCGTGCCGCCGAAGTCTCGTTCGGCACGTCGTTCGCCGCGCACGGACGCGCGCAGGACTTCCCCGCGCTGCTCGACGTGCTGGCCGACGACGTGCGGCACCCGCGGCTCCCGGCCGACCGCTTCGAGCTGGTGCGCTCGCAGCTCGCGGGCTACGCGAGCCGCCGCGCGCTGCAGGCCGGCTACGAGGCGCAGCGGCTGTTCGACGCGGCGCTCTACCCCGCCGGCGATCCGGCGCTGCGCGTCCCGACCGAGCAGTCGATCCGCGCGGTGACGCTCGACGACGTGAAGGCGTATCACGCGCAGTACGTGCGCCCCGACCTCACCACGCTGGTCGTCGTCGGCGACGTCGATCCGGCGCAGGTCGCGGCGCAAGTGCAGCGCGCGTTCGGCGACTGGACGGCGAGCGGGCCGAAGCCCGATCCGCATCTTCCGCCGATCCCGCTCCCCGCGCCGCAGACGCGCGTCGTGACGACGGCGTCGCAGGACGTCACCGTGCAGCTCGGCGCGCCGGCGCTCCCGCGCAGCTCGCCCGACTTCGACCCGCTCACGCTGGCGAACGCGATCTACGGCGGCAACGGATCGCTGGAGTCGCGGCTCTTCCGCGAGGTGCGCGAGAAGCGCGGGCTGGTCTACGGCGCGTCCAGCACGCTGCAGGCGAATCAGGACCGCGGGACGTTCACCGTCGAGTTCAGCGCGGTTCCCTCGAAGATCGACGCCGCCGAAGCGCTGGTGAAGGCCGAGCTCAAGCGGATGCAGACCGACGAGGTGACGCCGGAAGAGCTCGCGCGCGCCAAGACGCGCGTCGTCGCGACGCAGCTCAACGCCGAGCAGGCGACGTCGGCGATCGCGGGCGATCTACTGCACATCGGCCTCGACGGTCTGCCGGCGACGTACTACGCGACGCTCTCCGACCGCTACGCCGCGATCACCGCCGCCGACGTGCAGCGGGCCGCGCAGACCTGGTTCCACCCGGAGAACCTGGTCGAAGTACGGATCGGCCCGCTCGGCTGACGCGCGCTACTCGTGCCCGCTCGTGCCCTGCTGGACCGGGCACGAGCGGCCGCCGAAGACGACCTTCTTGAATTCCGGACGGTCGGCGTTCGGGAACGCTTCGCTGCCGACTTGGCTGTGCGCGACGCAGTCGTACGAGAGCATGTACGCGATGATCGCCGCGTACTGATCGGGCTTCAGCGAGCCCGGCGCGTTGAGCGGCATCTGCGTGGTGACGATCGTGCGGACTTGCGAGAGGTTCAGCTTCGCGCCGGCCATCGGCGCGCCGGTCAGCGCCGGCGCCGAGACACCTTGCAGCTTCGCGCCGTGACAGCTCGCGCAATTCTGCTGGTAGAGCGCGCCGCCCGCGGCGACTTGCTGCGGCGTGTAGGGCGCGGCGCCGATCGACGCCGGCTGGTTCGCGTTCTGGACGTTGCCGCCGGCGACGTTCTGCGAGGCCGCGGAGTTGAAGCGCGGTGAGGCGACGGGGCCGAGCTTGTACGCGATCAGCAGGCTGCCGTGCGTCTTGGGGATGTTCGGCGTCTGCTGGTTTCCCGCTTCGCCGCTGAGCAGCGCGACGTACTCGGCGCCGCCGGCGCGGTAGACCGTCGGCGCGGCGACGATCGACGAGCCGGTATCGCCTTGCCAGAGCACCGTCCCGGTCTTCGGGTCGACCGCCATGAACTGGCCGCCGAGATCGCTGGTGAACGCGACGCCGCTCTTCGTCACCGTGACGCCGCCCTCGGCGGGATACGGCAGCCGGTGGACCCAGGCGATCTTCCCGGTCGCGACGTCGATCGCGGTCAGCTTCCCGGTTCCGTTCCGCCGCTTCGGCAGCGGGCCGCCCTCGAAGGGCTGCCCCGGCTGCCACTGCGGCGTCGCGGTGAGGAGCTTCCACGTCGCGCACTCCTCGGTGCTGGGGACGAGGAAGTAGTTCGTCGCCGGGTCGTACGCGCCGCCGTTCCATTCGATGCCGCCGCCGTGGTTCGGACAGCCCGGCGTCCCGTTCTTGCTCGGCGGGTTCCCGATTCCGGCCTGATCGTCGACGGCCATCCGGTAGAGCGGCTTCCCGCTCTCGCGGTCGAGGATCGCGAAGTTCGCCGCTTTGTCGCCGATCGCGACGAGCTTGCGGTCCTTCCCGCCCGCCTTGCCGTCGAAGAGCATCGGGTACATCGCCGGATCGGCGTCGTGCGTGTCGTTCTGCACGAGCTGGTAGTACCACTTGACCTTCGGCTGCGCGCCGCTGATGTCGAGCGCGACGATGCAGTTCGTGTAGAGGTTCTTCCCTTGCCGCCCGTTCGTCGTCAGATCGGGTCCCGGGTTGCCGGGCGCGACGAAGAGCGTCTGCGTCTCGGGATCGATCGTGATCCCGCTCCACACGGCGCCGCCGCCGTGCTGCCAGGAGTTGCCGGGCCACGTCTCGTGCCCGGGCTGACCGGGTCCGGGGATCGTCTGCCAGTCCCACACGACGTGGCCGTCCTGCGCGCTGAACGCGAGGACATGCCCGACGTTGCCGAAGTCGCCGCCGGCACGGCCGAGGATGACCGTGTCCTTGTAGACGTACGCGGCCATCGAGTACCAGTTGTTGCGCTTGTTGTTGTACGCCTCGTTCGGACAGCCGTCGACGTTCCACGCCTGCTTGCCGGTCGCCGCGTCGAGCGCGATCACGCGGCAGTCCTGGGTGGCGAAAAACACCTTGCCGTCGGCGAGGCCGACGCCGCGGTTCACCGCGAACGCGAGGACGTACTGCGGCGAGTACGGGTACTGCCACTTCACCTCGCCGGTCGTCGCGTCGAGCGCGAGGACGCTGTCGTGCGGCGTCGCGACGTACATCGTTCCGTGCCACACCAGCGGTGCCGCCTCTTGCTCGCCGTCGTCGGCGATCTCCGTCACCCATGCCTTGGCCAGCGTCTTCACGTTCGCGGGCGTGATCTCGTCGAGCGTGGTGTACCGGTTGTTGGCGTAGTTCTTCTGCGGGAGGATCCAGTCGTCGGCCGCGGACGCCGCGTTGCCGAGCGCGGTCGCGTCGGGATAGTCGCCGGGCGAGGCGGCGCTCTGCGCGACCTCGGTCGCCTGCGGACCGGCCGACGACGCGCTCTGCGAGGTGGTGCTCGATCCGTTGTTCGACGTGCAAGCGGCGAGCAGCGGCAGCGCGAGCAGGACGGCGAGCGCGGTGCATGAGCGAACGGACGCGAACACGAGAGTTCCTCCGGACGACGGTTGCGGCGTTCGAAGCGTACCCTGCGAACCGCGGATTCGCTCGGTTGCCGCATCGCCGGCGCGCCGGCGCCGGGCGCGCTACGACAGCCGCAGTTCGAGGCTGTAGCCTTCCGAGGGCAGCACGTCGCGCCACTCGGCGATCAGATCGCGATACGCTTCGCCGACCGGCCGCAGCTTGCGGTCGAGATCGGCGAGCCCGAGGGGGTTGACGCGGCCGGCGTCCTCGCGCAGCACGGTGTCCCAGTCTTTCTGATCGGTGAGGCTGTACCAGGTGAACCCGAGCACCGGGACGCCGTCCTGCTTGAGCCGGTGGACGTTGGCCCATTGCTTGCGCAGCCAGTCCGTCGCGAACTCCGCTTCCGGGAGGTTCGTCTCCGTGTGCATCACCGGCAGCCGGTAGCGCTCGTAGTACTGGTGCGTGATGACGTAGTAGCCGAAGATCTCGCCGGCGGGAAGGATGCGCCCGTCCTTGCAGACGAGGTGCTCGTTGGTGATGTAGTAGTCGTTGCCCATCACGCAGTGGCTGACGAGATGGTTGTCGCGGAACCAGTGGAACTGCTCGCGCGTCATCCCGTTGTCGAGGACGTACTCGTACATCGTGACGTCGAGCGAGTGCCCGTAGGTCAGGTCGAGCGCGAGGAAGCGCTTCTCGTTCAGCAGCCCGGCGGTCGTGCGCGCGTCCGGGCATTCCGCGTGGAAGTACTCCGAGGACTCGCTCTGGATGAAGACCGCGTCGTCGCGCTCCGCGAGGATCGCGTGCATCGCGAGCAGGTTGGCCTTGCACAGGTTCCGCAGCGCGGTCACGAACGAGCGGTCGTCGGCGCGGCACTCGTTCCACCAGCCGTACTGCGCCGAGAACAGCGCCGCGATGAAGATCTCGTTCACCGGCGTGTAGAAGCGCACCCACGGGAACCGCCTCGCGAACGCCCGGGCGTACTCGGCGAAATAGGCCGGCCAGTCGTCGTTCTGAAAATCGCCGGCCCAGTCCGGCACGCCGAAGTGGCACAGATCGGCGATCGGCGTGATCCCGATGCGCTGCAGTTCCGCGAACGTCTCGTCGGCGAACGACCAGTCGTACACGCCCGGCGCCACGTGCGCGCTATACAGCGGCGGCCCGTACCGCAGATAGTCGATCCCGAGCTGCTTCACGAGCGCGAAGTCGTCCCGCCACCGCTCGTAATGCCCGCACTTCGCGAACTCGTCGACCCGGATCCGCCTTCCGTCCGC
>DATHLL010000613.1:0-7001 GCA_035488195.1 Candidatus Elarobacter sp.
CTCGCTGCTCTGGGCGCTGTTCTTCGGCGCCGCGTTCCACAGCACGGGGATCCGCTGGCGCAAGGCGCTCTTCGCGTACTTCGGCACCTCGCTGATCGGGATGACGCTGCTGACGCTGGCGCTGGTCCTCAACGTGGAAGCGATCCGCGATCCGCTCATCGCGGCGACGAATCCGCTGATCTCGATCCCTGCCTCGATCGTCTTCATCGGGTTCCCGGAAGAGCTGACGAAGGCGCTGGTGCTCTTCGCGATGTGGCGCTTCTTCGGCGTGCCGGGGCTGCGCACGTTCCTGTTCTACGGGCTCGTCTCCGGACTCGGATTCGGGATCTCCGAAGGCATCGGCTACCAGGTCGGCCCGTACGCGGCGGCGGCGCAGCACACCGGCGACATCGGGGCGTACTACCTCGCCAACGTGCTGCGCCTGACCTCGCTGCCGTTCTTCCATGCCGTGTGGGCCGGGACGGCGGCGTACCTGATCTGGTTCGGGGCACGCATTCCGTCCGCGCGCGCCGGCTTCATCGTCCTCGCGATCCTGATCCCCGCGACGTTCCACGGACTCTACGACGCGCTGAGCGACCGCTGGGAGCTGCTCGCGCTCCTCACGGTCGGTCTCAGCATCGTCTTGCTGGGGATCTACGTCGCGTCGGCAGCGCAGTTCGAGCGCTGGCTCGGCCTGCCGCCGGATGCCGATCCGGACGCGGTCGCAACCGCCGCCGTCCCGGTCGCGGCGTCGTAAGCGCGCCTCAGACGGTCGGCGTTCCGGTCCCGCTGCCCGTTCCGGGCGGCGTGGCGGCGCCCGGGGTTCCCGGCTCGGCGGTCACCGGGCCGGCGCCGCCGGTCGTTTCCGACGTGTGCGCGCCCGCGCTGCTCGCGTCGCCGCCTTTTTGCGTCGCCGACTGGACCGCGCTGACGGTCGCGTCGGCCGCCTTCTTCGCCTGCTCGGCGAAGGTCGCGAGGTGCGTCTGCGCTTGGGCGGCGCCGGCTTCGAGGACCGTCTTGCCGGTCGCGATGAACGCGCCGGCGTGCTCCATCGCCGCGTTCGCCTGCTGCTGCGCGGCCGCGGTCATGTTCGGCGTCTGCTCGACGATCGTTTTCTGAAGCTCCTGAGCCTTCGCGACGCCCTGCTCGACGAGCGGCTTCGCCTGCTCGTAGCCCTTTTGCGCCGCCTCGGCGGCGATCTGCTGGAGGTGCTTCGCCTGCTCGAGCGCTCGGCTGAAGAAAGAAGAGTCCATGACCCGCAGTTGTTCTCCTAGGGCGCCGAGTCCCCGCCGTGGACGGTCAGGACCCAGCGCAGCGCGCGTGCGTACTGGTCGAGCTCGCGGACCGTCCGGCGGAGCCGGTGGAAGGCGGGATCGGACCGCTCCTCGCTACCTGCCGCCGACTCCACCTGTTTCACGTACGCGCGGATCGCGGCGAGCTGGTCCTCGACCCCGTCCCACCGCCCTCGCAGGGTCGGCTCCGAGGCGTCGGGGAGCCGGTCGAGGAGCGGCGGCGCCGGACGTTCTCCGAAGCGCAGGCTGAACTCGAGGCGCGCGAGCGCGTAGTCGCTACTCCCGCGGATGAAGCTCGCGAGCAGGTTCACGAGGCGCGGGTTCACGGAGCGCCAATCAGGGGGAGCGTGGCAGAGCGTCGGTACGTCATCGTCGGCAACGGATTCGCGGGAACCACCTGCGCGGAGCAGCTCCGCAAAGCGGACCCTGCATGTTCCATCGTCCTCTTCGCGGACGAGCCGTACTGCCTCTACAACCGCATCGCACTCCCGCCGCTGCTGCGCAAGCAGGTCACCGAGCAGAAGGTGATCATGCGCGACGTCGCGTGGCACGAGAAGCTGAACATCGAGCTGCACCTCTCGACCCGCGTCGAGAAGGTGAACGTGGCGGAGCGAACGGTGATTGCGAACGGCCGCGACTATCCGTGGGACGCGCTGCTGATCGCGACCGGCGGCCGTCCCAACCCCTCGACCGCGCCGGGCGCGGAGGGCGCGCAGAACGTCTACAACTTCCAGTACATGAGCGACACGCTGGCGATCTCGCACGCGCTCGAGACGGCGAAGGTCGGCGTCGCGGTCGGCGGGTCGTTCATCGCCTACGAGCTCGCCGAGGCGTTCGTCTCGCGCGGCGTCGAGACGCACTGGCTGATCCGCGGCCCGCGGTTCCTGCGGCGGATGCTCGACGAAGCGGCGGGCGAGCTGCTGCACGATGCCGCGCGCGCCGACGGCGTCCACCTGCACTTCGGTCAGGAAGTGCGCGAGATGATCCGCTTCAACGGCGCGGTGAGCAAAGTCGTGACGACGACCGGCGAGACGATCGAGACCGATCTGGTCGGGATCGGTCTGGGGCTCACGATCAACACCGAGCTGTGCGAGGGGACCGGGATCGAGACGCGCACCGGGATCGTCACCGACGAGCACCTCGAGACGGCGGTGCCCGGGATTTTTTCGGCGGGCGATGCGGCGGAGTTCTACGACCCGATCGCCGAGCAGCACTACCGCATGGGGACGTGGAACAGCGCCGGCGCGCACGGCAAGCTGGCCGCGCACAACATGGCGGCGTACGCGAACGGCGGCGAGCGGAAGAAGTTCGACACGGTTCCGGAGTACAGCTCGCTCGTCTTCAGCGGTCAGACGATCACGCAGTTCGGCCTCTCGCCGGAGTACCGCGACGACATCGAGACGGAGATGCACGTCGACAAGGACAAGGGCTGGTACCGCGCGCTGTACTTCCTCGAGGACCGGTTCGTCGGCGCGGTCCTGATCGGGAAGGGCAACCGGGCGGGCAAGCGGCGCTATCTCGAGGCGATCAAGACGAAGGCCAGGTTCGCCAAGCCCGAGCGGCGCGAGCTGCTGACGTGGACCGCGGAATAGGGCGTCCGTCCTCTTGAACATCGAACGTATGTTCGATATAGTGATGCTCCCATGCAGCATCACCCGAGCCCGGGGTCGGGGTGGTGACCGTCGGCGTTCGGCTGCCGTGCTTCCGGCTCGCGGCCTCGCTGCGGCACGCCGTCGACCCTGACGCTGCCGCGTTCCTGATCGAGCGCTTCGGCCGAAGGCGCGTCCTCGAGGCGACGCGGGTCGCCGAGGCGCGGGGCGTCCGGCCGGGGATGACGATGCGCGAAGCGGTCCGCGCCGCCCCGCGCGCCGCGATCGCCGTGGACGACCCGGTCCGCGCGGCGCGCGACTGGCGCCGGGTGCTCGACCGGCTCGCCCGTCTGCCCGTCCCGGTCGACGACGGCGGACCCGGCATGGCGTTCGTCCGGATCCCGCCCGGCGACTCGGCGGCCCGCTGGTTCTCGCTCGTCCACGAGATCCTCGAGCCGCTCGGCCTGCGGCCGCGCTGCGGCGCGGGCGTGACGAAGCTCATCGCGTTGGTCGCGACGCACCGCAGCGGCGACGCGGTGTGCCGGCCCGGCGCCGAGGCGCACTTCTTGGCGGACGCGCCGCTGGAAATCGTATGCGTCGATTCGGACGTGATGCTGCGGCTGCGACTGATAGGCGTGCGGACGTTCGGGGAGCTCTCCGCGCTGCCGTCGCAGCAGCTCAGCCGGTTCGGGGACGACGTGCTGCACTGGTACGACGTCGCACGCGGCCATGTCGCCGATACGGCGGCTCAGGACGAGGCGGGGACCTCGTCCGCGTAGAGCGTGAACAATGCGCTGTGGTCGCGGTCGCCGTCGCCGCGCGCGATTAGTGCGTCGAAGCGTTCGCGGACCAGCTTCGCGGCGGCGAGGTCGAGAGCGCGATCGTCGCCGGCGTTTGCGGCGATGTTCATGTCCTTGCGGTGCAGCTTCGACTTGAAGCCGGGGTCGAAGGTGCGGTCGATCATGCGCTGGCCGTGGACTTCGAGGATCTTGCTCTGCGCGAAGCCGCCGAGCAGCGCCGCGCGAACCTTGGCGGGATCGACGCCCGAGGCTTCGGCGAGCGCGAGCGCTTCCGCGACCGCCTCGATCGTCACGCCGACGACGATTTGGTTGCACGCCTTCGTCACCTGGCCCGCGCCGAGCTCGCCGACGTGCACGATGTTCTTGCCGAGCGCCTCGAAGATCGGCTTCGCGCGCGCGAACCCCGCCTCGCTGCCGCCCACCATGATCGAGAGCGTGGCGTCGATCGCTCCCTTCTCGCCGCCGCTCACCGGCGCGTCGAGCGACTCGGCGCCCTTCGCCGAGAGCGCGTCCGCGACGCGTTTCGTCGTCGCCGGCGCGATCGTGCTCATGTCGATCCACAGCGCGCCCGCGCGAATCCCGGCGGCGATGCCGTTCTCGCCGAGCGCGACCGCTTCGACGTCGGGCGAATCCGGGAGCATCGTGATCACCACGTCGCTGCGCGAGGCGACCTCGTTCGGCGTCGTGCCGGCGCTCGCGCCGAGCGCGACCAGCTCGTCGACCGGTGCGCGCGAGCGGTTCAGCACGATCAGCGGATAGCCGGCGGCGAGCAGGTTCTTCGCCATCGGCTTGCCCATGATGCCGAGGCCGATGAAGCCGATCGCCGGCTTGTGATTCGAAGGCGTCGTCATCTCAGCGTACCGCCGTCTCGCGCGCGCGGAAGGCGTCGAGCCAGGCGAACGTCTCGGGAACCGGCAGCGACGGGCGGTACTCCGCGCCGATCCAGCCGTCGTATCCGACGTCGTCGAAGACCGGCAGGATCCGTTCCCACGCCAGCTCGCCGGTCCCCGGCTCGTTCCGATTCGGGCTGTCCGCGATCTGCACGTGGCCGATCCGCCCGACGTGCGCGCGGATCGTCGCGATGATGTTGCCCTCGACGCGCTGCGCGTGGTAGACGTCGAACTGCAGCTCGAAGTTCGGCGCGCCCACCTCCTCGATCAGCGCGAACGCTTCGGCCGTCGTCCCGATCAGGAATCCCGGCGTCTCGATGCGGTTCAGCGGCTCGACCAGCGCGGTCGCGCCGACGTCGCCGAGCGCCGACGCGGCGTAGCGCAGGTTGCGCACGAGCGTCGTGCGCGCGACCGCCGGGTCGAGTCCCGGAACCGCGATCCCGGTCAGGCAGTTCACGCGCGCGCACTCGAGCTCGCGCGCGATCTTCACCGCCTCGTCGACGCCGTGACGGAACTCCGCGACGCGCGAGGGATCGGAGGCGATCCCGCGCTCGCCGTTCGCCCAGTCGCCGGCCGGAAGGTTGAAGAGCACCTGCGTCAGCCCGTTCGCGCGCAGCCGGCGCTTGAGCTCCGCGACGTCGTAGTCGTAGGGAAACATGTATTCGACGCCGCGGAAGCCGTGCTCGGCGGCCGCGTCGATCCGCTCGTAGAGCGGGATCTCTTGAAACAGGAACGAGAGGTTCGCGGAGAAGCGCACGGTCAGGAGACCTCCTTGATCGACGCGATGCTTGTGCCCATCGCGGCGTTCTCCTTCGGCTCGGTGAGGATCTCCACCAGCACCGGAATCCGGCGCTCGTTCGACTCCCGCCCGGCCCACACGAGCGCGCCGCGGATCTCGGCGGGATCGGTCACGCGAACGCCCGCGGCGCCCATCGCCTCCATCGCCTTGACGTGGTTCATCCCGTAGCCGTCCTCGCCGTAGCCGATCCCGACCTCGTAGTCCTCGTCGAAGCCGAAGCCGCCGCGCTCGGCCTGGCGGATCAGCCCGAGGTGCGCGTTGTTCACCATCACGATCACGAACGGGACGCGGTACTGCACCGCGGTCGCGATCTCTTCCATCAGGAACTCGAACGAGTAGTCGCCGACGACCGCGACGACCTCGCGCTCGGGTTCGCCGAGCTTGATCCCGGTCGCCGCGCTGATCTCCCAGCCCAGCGGCCCCGCTTGTCCGCAGACGAAGTAGCGCCGCGGCTTGTGCGTGATCTGGAACTGCCCCGACCAGATCTGATACAGCCCGATCGCGGTGACGAACGTCGTGTCCGCGCCGTAGTGCGCGTTCAGCTCGCCGAACACGCGCGGCCCTTTGATCGGGATCTCGGCGAAGTCCGTGCGGCGCACGTGCGTCGCGCGCACCTCGCCGATCCGCGCGGCCCACGCTTCGCGGCGCACGCCGTCCGGGTAGAGCCGTCGCGCCTCGGCGAGCATCGCCTCGAGCGTCAGCTTCGCGTCGGCGACGATCCCGAGATCGGGCTCGAAGATGCGGCCGATCTGCGTCGCCTCGACGTCGACCTGCACGAAGCGGCGGTTTCCGCGGTACGTGGGCAGATCGCCGGTGTGGCGCGTCGCGAACCGCGCGCCGACCGCGCAGACGACGTCGCTCTCCAGGAACAGCGCGTTCGCGAACGGCTGGCTCGTCTGGATCCCGACGATCCCCATGTACAGCGGATGGTCTTCGTCGATCGCGCCCTTGCCCATCAGCGTCGGCGAGACGGCGAGCTGCAGGTGCTCGGCGAGCGCGACCAGCGGTTCCCACGCCTCCGCGATCAGCACGCCGCCGCCCGGCATCAGCACCGGCCGCTCCGCGTTCGCGAGCCATTCCACCGCGCGGCGGACTTTCGCGGCCGGCGGCGGCGTCTTGAAGAGCGGGAGCGGTTCGTCGACCTCGTGATCGAACGCGATGAGCTGCTGCTGCACGTCCTGCGGCAGATCGATATGCACCGGTCCCGGGCGGCCGTCGCGCGCGATGCGGAACGCCTCGCGGAAGACCCACGGGATCTGAGCCGCCTCCTTGACCAGGAACGACTTCTTCACGACCGGCTTGACGATCTCGGCGATGTCGACGGCCTGGAAGCCCTCGCGGTGGAGCTGGCTCACCGGGACCTGGCCGGTGACCGTGATGATCGGGATCGAGTCGGCCTGCGCGGTGTAGAGCCCGGTCACGAAGTTCGTCCCGCCGGGGCCCGAGGTCGCGATCGCGACGCCGACCTTCCCGGTCGCGCGCGCGTAGCCGTCGGCCGCGTGGGTCGCGCCCTCCTCGTGCCGGACGACGACGTGCCGGATCGAGGAGCGCCGCAGCGCGTCGTAGAGCGGGAGAATCGAGGCCCCGGGGATCCCGAAGGCGAGCTCGACGCCCTCGGACTCCATCACGCGGACGGCGGCCTCGGCGGCGGT
>DATHLL010000614.1:0-4777 GCA_035488195.1 Candidatus Elarobacter sp.
GGCGACGACGATCTTCCTGATGGCGATGGGCAACCTCGCCGGGATCGTCGCGAAGCTGCGCGAGCACGGTCTCGACGGCGACACGCCGGTCGGGATCGTGCACGAAGGGACGAAGCCGTCGCAAGAGGTCGTGACCGCGACGCTCGACACGATCGCCGCCGAGGTGGAGCGCACCGGGATCACCGCGCCGGCGATCGTGGTCATCGGCGACGTGGTGCGCGAGCGCGAGCGGATCCGCTGGTTCGACGCGCAGCCGCTGTTCGGCAAGCGCGTGCTGGTGACGCGCCCCGCGCACCAGGCCGGCGACTTCGCCGCGCGGCTGTGGGAGGCGGGCGCCGAGCCGATCCTGGCGCCGACGATCGAGATCGCGCCGCCGCCCGATCTCGCCGCAGCGCGCGACGCCGCCGCGCGCGTGCGCGAGTACGCGTGGATCGTCTTCACCAGCCGCAACGGCGTGGACGCGTTCTTCGACCGCCTCGGCGAGCTCGGCCGCGACGCCCGCGCCTTCGGCGACGTCCGGATCGCCGCGATCGGCCCGAAGACGGCCGCGGCGCTCACCGCGCGCGGCGTGCGCGCCGACCTCGTCCCGGCCGAGTACGTGAACGAAGCGGTCGCCGAAGCGCTGCTCGCGCGCACCGCGCCCGGCGACCGCGTGCTGATCTACCGCGCGCGTGAAGCGCGCGAGATCCTGCCCGAGACGCTGCGCGCGCACGGCCGCTCGGCCGACGTCGTGGCGGCCTACGAGACCCGCACCGTGCGCGACGCCGAGTTGCCGGACAAGACGGCGCGTGCGGACGTCGTCACGTTCACCAGCTCGAGCACCGTGACCGGGTTCGTGCGCAATGTCCCCGACGCCGCGCGACTCCTCGCGACGAAGACGGTCGCCGCGATCGGTCCCGTCACGGCCCGCACCGCGCGCGACGCCGGCATCCGCGTCGACGTCGTCGCCGCCGAGTTCACCGCCGACGGCCTGCTGATCGCGCTCCGCGACGCGCCTGCGGACGCCGTCCGTTAAGAAAGAACGGCGGCCGGCGCGCCGGCCGCGCGCGGCGGAGGTCGAGGCCGGGAGTGGAGGAATACAGCAAACCGTGCCGCACCCGCTCGTAATCACGACGTGTTCGGCGCGGAAGCGTCTCGCGCCGAACGTCCGGTCCGCCGAGCTACCGCGCGGATCGCAATCGACCGTCTGCGACGCATGGCTCGCGGCACTGGCGCGCTCGCACGCCGAACGGCCGGCGCGCGAGGTTTACATCGGACGAGCGATCGCGACGGCCTTCAACGCGGCGCGCATCCTTGACGCCGACGTGGTGATTGTCTCGGCGGGACTGGGCTGCGTCCGCGCGACGACCGCAATCCCCGGCTACGACCTGACATTGACGCGCGACGGCGTCCGCGCGCACGTCGAGGGCGCGTTCGATGCCGCGGCTTGGTGGCGGTGCGTCGAGCGCGGGCCGTATTCGGCGCGGCTCGCCGACGAGCTGCACGGCCGCCCGCTGGTCCTGGCGTGCCTCTCACGCGCGTATGCCCCACTGGTGGCGCCCGAACTCGCGGCGATCCCGCCCGATCGGCTGCGCATCTTCGGCCGTGCGCTGGACGGGGTGCTGCCGCCGGCGGTTGCCGCCTGCGTGCTGCCATACGACGACCGGCTGGAGACCGCGGGGCCGCCCGGCACGCGAAGCGACTTCGCACAGCGCGCGCTCATGCACTACGCCGAGAAGATCGCACCGTCGTCGGACGGCTCGCTCGCGCTCGACCGGGCCGCAGTGACGGCGGCGCTCGCATCGCAACCGCAGCCGCGCTCGATACCGGCGCGAACGCGCGCCGACGATGAGGCGATTCGCGAGCTCATCGCGCGCCTGCTGCCGGTCGTCGGGAAAGGCTCGAGCGCGATGCTGCGCCATCTCCGCGACCGCGAAGGGTTCGCGTGCGAGCAGGGCCGGTTCGCGCGCCTGTACCGCGATGTCGCGGAACGGTCATGAGACGGCGCCTGAAGTTCTTGTTCTCCGACAGCCTCGATTTCGTCGACCCGGAGTACGACTTTCGAGGCGACCGCCACGGCGCCGGCCGCCGCGCGCACGAGGACGACGAGTTTCCGCACGAGCACCTTGGCGTCGCGCCGTACGACGGGATCCTCATCTCGCGCGCGATCGTCGGCGATGCCCGGCGCGGCGGAAAGTACAGCGAGGCGCAGTGCTTGCGGTTTTCGCGCGAAGGCGCGCGGCAGTTCCTCCGCTACCCCGCGAGCCGCTATCCCGGCAGCATCGTGATGGGCGATTGCGGCGCATTCTCGTACCACCGCGCCGCGGTACCGCCGTACCAGCCCCAGGAGACGCTCGAGTTCTACCTCGACTCGGGCTTCACGCACGGGTGCTCGGTCGACCACGTGATCTTCGACTTCGAGGACGACCGCACGAAACCGAGCCCGGAAGCGCGCCAGCGCTACGAGATTACGCTCGAGAACGCGCGCGTCTTCCTGCGCGCGGCGAAGCGCACCGCGCCGAAGTTCGTCCCGGTCGGCGTCGTGCAGGGCTGGTCGGCGAAGAGCATGGGTGCCGCTGCGCGCGAGCTTGTCCGGATGGGCTACCGCTACATTGCGCTCGGCGGGATGGTTCCGCTCAAGACTCCGCAGATCGCGCGCGCGCTGGCCGCGATCCGCGAGCAGGTTCCGAGCGAGACGGAGCTCCATCTGCTCGGGTTCGGGAAGACCGAGGACCTCGGCGTCCTGCGCGCGCACCGCGTCAGCAGCTTCGACACGACCTCGCCGCTGCGCCGCGCTTTCAAGGACGCGAAGAAGAACTACTACGCGCTCGGCCCGGACAGCGAACTGCGCTACTACACCGCGATCCGCATCCCGCAGGCGATCGACAACGACAAGCTCCTGCGGCGCGCGAAGCGGGGGAAGCTGAACCAGGAGCGGCTGCTCGCGATGGAGGCCGAGGCGCTCCACGCCGTGCGGAGCTTCGGCGAGCGCCGCTGCGCGGCGGCCGACGCCGCGGCGTCCGTGATCGCGTACGGGCGCTACGCGCTGTGGGACGACGCGGTGACCGAGGAGCGCAACGAACGCCGTCTCGGCGAGTTCGCGAAGGCCTACGAACGGACGCTGAGCGACCGCGCGTGGGAGAGCTGCTCCTGCCGCGTCTGCCGCGAGGCCGGCGTGGAGACGCTGATCTTCCGCTCCTCGAACCGCAACAAGCGGCGCGGGATCCACAACTTGCACGTTTTCTACGCGAGCCTGCACGCCCGGTGAGCACGGTCGTCCTCGGCCCCGTCATCACGCCGCGCCAGGGGACCGCGGCGCGCGTCGTCTGCTTCACCGCGACGGCGAGCGAGGTCACGCGGATCGCGCGAATCGAGCGGATCGGGCGCGACGGCTCGGGCGCGCTGCGCGGGTTCCAGCGGCCGCGGATCGCGGCGCACATCCGCGAGATCCAAGACTACCTGATCCGCCCCGAAGCGATCCTGCCGAACGCGATCGTCCTCGCCTTCAACGGCAGCGCCTCGCTGCGCGACGGGAAGCTCGTCGTCGACGTCTCCGGCGGTCCGCCCGGCTGGGTGGTCGACGGCCAGCAGCGGCTCTCGGCGGCGCTCGCCGCGGGCGATGACGACTTCGAGCTGATCGTCTCGGCGTTCATCTGCGCCGACATGGCGGAGCTGAACCGCCAGTTCATCCTCGTGAACAACACGCGGCCGCTCGCGAAACAGCTCATCTACGAGTTGCTGCCGGGAACCAGCGGGCTGCCGCACCGGCTCTCGAACCGCACCGAGGCCGCGGTCCTGGTCGAGGCGCTGAACTACCGCGAGGAGTCGTCGCTGCACGGCCTGATCCTGCAGCAGACGAATCCCGACGGGGTCATCCGTGACACGCTGCTGCAGCGGGTACTGATCAACTCGATGCAGCACGGCGCGCTGCGCAACGGCCACGGCGGCGACGGCGCGCTCTTCGCCCGTTTCGAGGTGGTCAGCGAGTTCTTCCACGCGGTGCGCGAGGTGTTCCGGAACGACTGGGAGTCGCACACGCCGAAGACGTCGCGGCTGCTGCACGGCGTCGGCATCGTCTCGATGGGGTTCGTGATGGACGAGCTCCACGCGCGGCGGGCGCGGACGCGGCGGCAGTTCGCGCGCGGCCTGCGGCACCTGGTCGGGCACACCCACTGGACGTCGGGCGACTGGCGCTTCGGCAGCGAGCGGCGCCCGTGGAACACGCTGCAGAACACCAGCGGCGACTACCGCCTGCTCTCGCACCACCTCGTTCGCATCATCCGCCGGGCGACCCGGCGATGAGCGGCGTTCGCACGAACGGAGACCCCTCGATGCCGCAGCCCGACCGCTCCTCCGCGCTGGTGCTCTTCTCCGGCGGACAAGACTCGACGACGTGCCTGGCGTGGGCGCTCGAACGCTACCGCCGCGTCGAGACGATCGGGTTCGCGTACGGCCAGAGCCACGCGGTCGAGCTCGACGTGCGCGCGCCGCTGCTCGAGGCGATACGAGCGGTTCCGCGCTGGAGCGAACGGCTCGGAGCGGACCGGGTGATCCAGCTCGAAGCGCTCGGCGCGATCGCGGAGAGCGCGCTCCTCGGCGACGGCGGCTACGGAACGCGCGACGACGGTCTGCCGACGACGTTCGTCCCGGGCCGAAACGTGATCTTCCTGACCTACGCTGCGATCGTCGCGGCGCAGCGCGGCATCACGGCGCTGGTCGGCGGGATGTGCGAGACCGACTACTCGGGCTATCCGGACTGCCGCGACGACACGCTGAAGGTGCTGCAAGTCGCGCTGAA
>DATHLL010000615.1:0-5174 GCA_035488195.1 Candidatus Elarobacter sp.
GGTTCCAGCGCCGCCGCGATCTCCTCACGGACGCTCGCCTCCCTCTCCGCGCCGAGCGCCTCCGCCAGCGCGGCGAACGCTTGCGGGGAGCCGATCCGGCCGAGCGCCCAGGCGGCGTGAGCGCGCACGAGCGGGCTCGGGTCGTCGCGCAGCGCTTCCGCGAGCGCCGGGACGTTCGCGCGGTCGAGCTCGTTGCCGAGTGCCACCGCGGCGTTTCCGCGCAGCACCGTTGCGCCGCGCCAACCCATCGCGGTCTCGCGGAGCCGCGCGAACGCACGGCCGCGCAGGCGAAGCAGCTGCCGAAGATCGGGCTGCGCGGTATCGGCGCCGAGCGGCGCGAACGCGGCGTCGCCGGCACGGCCCGCGATGCGGCTCGGCGGGCAGGCGTCGTTGCAGAGGTCGCAGCCCCAGACCCAGGTACCGATCAGCGAGCGCAGGTCGCGCGGGATCGCGTCGCGGCGCTGGGTGAGATCGCTGATGCACCGCGTCGCGTCCATCGTGCCGTCGCCGCGCAGCGCGCCGGTCGGGCAGACGTCGACGCAGCGCGTGCACGCGCCGCACGACGTGCGCAGCGGCGGGTCGGGCTCGAGCTCGAGCGTCGTGACGATCTCGCCGAGGAACACCGCCGAGCCGAGGCCGTGCACGATCAGGCTCGTGTGCTTGCCGATCCAGCCCAGTCCCGCGCGCGCCGCGAACGCGCGCTCGGCGAGCGGGGCGGTGTCGCAGACGACGCGCGTCGTGCGCGGCTGCGGCGCATCCTTCGACAGGCTCAGGATGACGTTGGGGTCGGGCGCCGTGTTCGAATCGGTTGCGAGCTGGTCGATCCGGGCGGCGATCGCGCGGAGCGTCGCTTGCATGCGGCGGTGGTAGTCGCGCGACCACGCGTATGCGGAGACGCGGCCGTGACCGCGGCGTTCGCGCGGGACCGGCGTCGCGTACGGGATCGCGACGCACACGATGCTGCGCGCACCGGGCAGCAGCGAGGCGGGGGCGGTCGCGGCGTCGGCGTACGCGGCGTCGTACGACCAGGTCGCGAGATCGCCGCGCGCGAGCGCTTGGCGCATGCGGGCGCGCGCCGCCGGGTCGGCGTCCGCCGATGCGATCCGCACCGCCGCCGCGCCGCAGTCGCGCGCGAGCGCCTTGACGGCGCTAGAGGCTCGGGATGCCTCCACGGCGGCGTCTCACGGGGAAGGCGTGGTCGATCGCGGCGACGTCGGCGGCGTCGAGGCGCAGGTCGCCGGCGCCGGCGTTCTCCTCGACGTGCGGGATCGTCGCGGCTTTCGGGATCGTGAACGCGATCGGGTCGCGGGTCAGGAACGCGAGGATCACCTGGCGCGGCGTCGCGCCGTGCTTGCGCGCGATCTCGTCGAGGACGCGCGCGCCGGGGCGGTCGGTCCAGTCGCCGCGGCCGAACGGCGTGTACGCGACGATCGCGATGCCGTGCTCGCGGCAGTACGGGAGCTCGTGATCTTCCACGGTGCGCTCGCCGAGGTGGTACAGCACCTGGTTGCACGCGATCGGCTCGCTTTCGAGCGCGGTCTGCGCCTCCTCGAGATCCTGCACGTCGAAGTTGCTCACGCCGAGCGAGCGCGTCTTCCCGTCGCGCACGAGCCGTTCTAGCGCGCGCATCGTCTCGCCGAGCGGGACGCTTCCGCGCCAGTGCAGCAGGTAGCAGTCGAAGTAGTCGACGCGCATCCGCTTCAGCGCGGCCTCGCAGGTGCGGATCGTTCCGTCGTAGCTCGCGTTCTGCGGCAGCACCTTCGAGACGATGAAGAGCTGCTCGCGCGGCAGGTCGCGGATCGCTTCGCCGATCAGCCGCTCCGAGCCGCCGTCGCCGTACATCTCCGCGGTGTCGATGTGCACCATCCCGAGCTCGATCCCGCGCCGCAGCGCGCGCTTCGCCTCCTCGGCGCGCTCGCCGCGCAACGGCGTGTTCCACGTCCCCTGGCCGATGACCGGGACCTCGCGCCCGCTCGCGCCGAACCGGTGCGCGATCACGGCAGGAAGTCCTCGGGGACGTCCGCGTCCTTCTTCGAGAGACGCGGTTCGCCGGCGAGCGGCCACTGCACGCCGATCCGCGGGTTGCGCCAGCTCACCGCGCCTTCGCGCGCGGCGTCGTACGGGACGCTGTTCTTGTAGTGCACCACGACGTCGTCGTCGAGCGCGAGGAACCCGTGGCCGAACCCGGCCGGGACGTAGAGCTGCTTGTGGTTGCGGTCCGTCAGCAGGAAGCCTTGCCAGCGCAAGTACGTCGGCGAGTCGCGGCGCAGATCGACGATCGCGTCCCAGATGCGACCTTTGAGGCACTGCACGAGCTTCGCCATCGCGAAGTCGTAGTGCAAGCCGCGAATGACGTTGCGCGTCGACCACGAGCACGAGTCCTGCGCGAAGCGCTGGTCGAGCCCGAGCGCGGCGTACTTCGGGTCGGACCATGTCTCCTTGAAGAAGCCGCGGTCGTCCTCGTAGACGTCGGGGACGAAGACGCGCGCCTCGGCGAACGCGGTCGGGAACACCTGGATCACGGGCGGTTCGCTCGCCGCGCGTCAGAACAGATCGAATGCCGCGTCGCGCGCGGCGAGGGCGAGAAGGCCATCGCGCAAATGATAGACCCTCCCGAAGCCGGCCTCCTTGAGGCGCTCGGCGGCCCAGCGCGATTTCGTCCCGACGCGGCAGGCGACGACGTACGTCTTCGCCGTGTCGAGCTCGTGCATCCGCGCTTCGAGCACCGTCGCGGGGATCGCGATCCCGCCCGGAACCTCGCCGAGCGCGCGCTCGTGCGGCTCGCGGACGTCGAGGACGAGCGCGCCGGCGGCGAGCGCTTCGTCGAGCGCGTCGAGGTCGAGCTCCGGGGCGGTGCTCGGCGGCGGCGTGCGGTCGGGGACGCTGCCGACCTCGGTGATCGTGCGGTGCTCGCCGCAGAGCGGGCAGTCCGGGTCGCGCGCGATGCGCACCTCGCGGACGCGCGCGTCGAGCGCGTCGATCAGCAGCAGCCGGCCGATCAGCGGCGTCCCGATCCCGAGGATCAGCTTGATCGCTTCGTTCGCCTGGAACGTCCCCACCATCCCGGCGAGCACGCCCAGCACGCCGCCCTCGCTGCACGTCGGGACGAGATGCTCGGGCGGCGACTCGGGATAGAGGCAGCGATAGCACGGGCCGCCCGGCGCGCCGAAGACCGAGATCTGTCCGTCGAAGCGGAAGATCGAGCCGTGCACGTCGGGCTTCCCTTCGAGCACGCACGCGTCGTTGACGAGGTAGCGGGTCGAGAACGTGTCGCTGCCGTCGACGACGACGTCGGCGAGGCGGACGAGCTCGCGCGCGTTCGCCGCGTCGAAGCGCGTCGCGAGCGCGTCGATCGCGATCTGCGGGTTGAGCGCGCGCAGGCGCTCGGCGGCGCGGTGCGCTTTCGGCGCGCCGACGTCGGCGGTGTCGTAGAGGATCTGGCGCTGCAGGTTGGTGACGTCGACGGTGTCGTCGTCGATCACGATGATGCGGCCGACGCCGGCGGCCGCGAGATACGCGAGGACCGGCGAGCCGAGGCCGCCCGCGCCGATCGCCAGCACGCGGGCGCGCGCAAGCTTTTCCTGGCCTTCGAGGCCCACCTCGGGGATCAGCAGGTGGCGGCTGTACCGCCGCAGATCCCGCCGTCCCGCCATCGTGCTCACCGGTTCGCTCGTCTCACGGCCGGTTAGAGGGGCGCGTCGACGAGCGGGGTTGCGGACGACTCCGCCGCGCCCGCGGCGCGCGGGTGCAGCGCGTTCAGCCACGGGAGGACCGCGGTGCGGCTGTTGTCGCCGGCGAAGGTGTGATCGCTCGGGACGGTGACGAACGTTTTCGGCTCGGCGGCGCGCTCGTGGAGCGCCTCGACCGACGAGCGCGCGACCATCGCGTCGCGCTCGGCGGCGACGAAGAGCACCGGGCGGCCGGCGAGGCTCGCGAGCGCGGGATCGAGGTGCGGCTGCCAGCCCTGCGCGACCTCTTGCAGCGTCAGGCCGTCGACGTACGAGGAGCGCAGGTCGACGGCGCCGCGCGCGGCGAGCGCGTCGAGCACCGTCGGGCGGCCGTAGCCGGTCGCGATCGAGATCGCGCCCGCGATCGACGGGTCGCGCGCCGCGACGATGAGCGCGGTCGCCGCGCCCATGCTGTGGCCGATCGTGTAGACGGTCTCCGCGCCGCGCTCGCGCGCGAAACGCACCACCGCCGCCATTGCGTCGAACAGGTCGTCGACGCTGCGCAGGTGCCCGCCGCTGGCGCCGAGTTTGTGGCCGGGGAAGTCGAGGGAGTACGACCCGAATCCGTGGCTTGCGAGGAATGCGCACAAGCCGTCGAGGTTCTGTTTGGAGCTCGAGTAGCCGTGGCCGACGACGAGCGTCACGTTGCGCGGGCGGCGGGCTTCGTACTCGAGCACGGCGACGTGGTTGCCGGTATCACCCTTCGACAAGCTCAGGGTGACATTCGGGCTGGGCTCGACCGGGATGTGGTGGAGCGCGACGTTCACGGCGGCGTGTTCGCGATCCAGGCGGTGCTGCCGTCGCGGTACTGTTCGCGCTTCCAGACGGGGACGCGTGATTTGAGCGCGTCGATCGCGTGGCGGCACGCGTCGAACGCGGTGCCGCGGTGCGGCGCGGCGACGACGACGGCGACCGACGGTTCGCCGAGCGCGACACGGCCGGTGCGGTGGACCATCGCGATGCCGAGCTCGCCGAAGCGCTCGCGGACTTCCGATGCGATTGCATGCATCTCGGCGAGCGCCATCGCGTCGTACGCCTCGTAGTCGAGCGCTTCGACGGGGCGCGGGTCGTCGGGCGACGTCTCACGCGTCGTGCCGAGGAACGTCACCACCGCTCCGTGCGCGTCGGTCCGGACCGCGCGAACGAGTGCCTCGGGATCGAGCGCCTCCGCGGATAGCGCGATCACCGGCTGCGGTTCGTCGTTGGTCAGCGGCACCGGCTCGTGCGCCGTCGAGGGCTCGTGCGCGGCAGACACGGTGCGCGGTTCTTGCGGCGCCATCGTCAGCCTCCGCCGACCGGCGGGAGCAGCGCGATCTCGTCGCCTTCCTTCACGTTCGTGGTGGCACTCGCGAGCGCGCCGTTCCGTGCGAAGCGCGTCGATGCGCGCAGCGGCGCGAGCTGCGGCGCGTCGGCGGCGAGCTGCGCGAAGACCATCTCCAGCGTCGC
>DATHLL010000616.1:0-6015 GCA_035488195.1 Candidatus Elarobacter sp.
GGCGGCCGCGCTCGCGCGCGCGGAGACGGCGCTCGCCGCGCCGTCGGGCGCGACGTCGTGCAGGCCGCGCTCGAACCGTTCATAGCCGCCGTCGACGACGCGCGCCGTGCCGTCGCGGACCGAGACGACGCGATCGCCCAGGCGCGCGAGCAAGTAGCGGTCGTGCGACACGACGAACAGAGCGCCGTCGTATTCGGCGAGCACGTCTTCGAGCGCCTCGCGGCTCGCGATGTCGAGATCGTTCGTCGGCTCGTCGAGGAAAAGGCAGTCGGCGCGCTGCGCCATCAGCCGCGCCAGCATGATCCGCCGCCGCTCGCCGCCCGAGAACGCCTCGACCGGCTTGTCGCCCGCGTCGCCGCCGAGGTTGAGGCGTCCCAGCAGACCGCGCGCGGTCTGGTCGTCGACGCCCATCCGCATCACCGCTTCCGCCGCCGTCGCGCCGGCCGGCAGATCGTCGACCGAGCTCTGCGAGTAGCTCGCCGTGCGCAGCCCGGTGCCGTAGCGGACGCGACCGCGGTCGAGCGCGAGCTCGCCGGCGAGGATGCGCAACAGCGTGGTCTTCCCGGCGCCGTTCGGGCCGACGATCGCGACCCGCTCGCCGCGCGTGAACGTCGCGGTCACGTTCGCGAAGAGCGGGCGCGCGTACGCCTTCGCGATCCCCTCGATCTCGACGGCCGGCCCGCCGGTCGCGCGCCGCGCCGCCTTGAGCGCGACCGCGATCTTGTGCCGTTCCGCGCGCGGCGCCTCGACGGCCTCGATCTTCGCGAACGCCTTCTCGCGGCTCCAGACCGCGCTGTAGTTGTGCGAGCCGTGCGTGCGCAGCTCGTCGATCACCGCGCGCTGGCGCTTCCGCTCGGCCATCGCGGCTTCGTAGTCGCGGCGCTGCTGCTCGCGGCGGATCTCGCGCTGCTCGACGTACGTCGTGTACGCGCGTCCCGGCTTCACGTCGTAGACCGCGAGCTCGCCGCGGTCGAGCTCCCAGATCTCGGTGGCGACCGTCTCGAGGAAGTAGCGGTCGTGCGAGACGATCAGGAACGCGCGCGGATCGCGTGCGACGAACGTCTCGAGCCAGCGCACGGTGTCGAGATCGAGGTGGTTCGTCGGCTCGTCGAGGATCAGCCAGTCCGGCTGCTCGAGCAGCGTGCGCGCGAGCAGCGCGCGCGTGCGCTGCCCGCCGGAGAACTCGCGCATCGGCCGGTCGAGATCGCTCTCGGAGAACGCGAAGCGGTTGAGCGTCGCGCGCATCTCCCACTCCGCCGCGTCGCCGCGCGCCAGCGCCTCGTCGAACGCGGCGCGCAGCGTCCGCGGCCCGCTCTCCGAAGCCTCTTGCGCGAGATATCCGAGCCGCCGCTCGCGCGCCCGCACGATCGTCCCACCGTCCGGCTCGTCGATCCCCGCAAGCAGCCGCACCAGCGACGACTTCCCCGCCCCGTTCGGCCCGACGAGCCCGATCCGCTCGCCGTCCCGAATCACGCCCGAGAGCCCGGCGAACACCTCCTTCGCCCCGTAATGCCGCTCCAGCGCGGCGAACCGTACCAACTCCATAAGACGCCGCGATCTTCGCCGCGTCGCTGCCGTAGCCGTTGTCGCGACCGCGGTTTTCTGCAGCGGGCGCGGGCACCGTCGCCCCTTGGGCGCGGATTTCCCCGCCGCTCTAGACAGGTTCATCCCAGAAATGGTATAACGGTGAAGCCTCGCGGTACCGTCGGCCCTGCGCTCGAGAAGCCGATTCATTGGATAGGCACGTCGCGTGAAGACCTGTCGGCGTTCCCGCCGCGCGTGAAATCGATCCTGGGCTACGCGCTTCGCATGGCGCAGCGAAACGAGCGGCATGACGACGCGAAACCGATGCACGGCGCGTTCTCCGGTCTGATGGAGATCGTCGCACACGACGAAAGGCGGCGAACGTTTCGCGTCGTGTACTTGGCGAGGTTCGAGAGCTCGGTGTACGTGCTACATGCGTTCTGCAAGAAATCGAAACACGGAATCGCCACGCCGAAGCGAGAGCTCGATCTCGTCGCTCGCAGGTGGAAGACCGCGAAACGTCACCACGAGGAGAGTCATGGCGAAGCGGGACTCTGAGGATGCAGTGAAACGCGGCAGCGGCAATGTCTTTGCCGACGTCGGATTCCGGTCCGCCGACGAGATGCTCGCCAAGGCCCAGCTCGTGGACGCCATCCGAGGGATCCTCCGCGAGCGCGGATTGACGCAGCATCGGGCCGGCGCGCTTGTCGGACTCGCGCAGCCAAAGATCTCGGGCCTCTTGCGCGGCGACACGACCGGCTTCAGTTGCGATCGCCTGATGCGGATCCTGACCATGCTTGGGCAAGACGTCCGGATCACGGTCGCCCCGGCAAAGGGACGGGCTCGCGGCCTCATCGAGGTCGCGAGCGCACGGGGCTGACGTAGGCTTCCGTCGCGCGCCTCGCCGCGGCCCGATTTCTCAAGGTTTCCTTGGAAAAGTGTCGTGCTTTCGCTTCGCCGGTCGGAGTCAGAGGGCCGTGCGCGCGGGGGCGCCGTAACCTCTCGTCATGCTCGCTGACGTGATCCTCGCGGTCGTGCTGGCCGTCGGGACGCCCGCGCATCCTCCGCCGGGCCCGACCCCCGCGACGCCGGTGCCGACGGCCGTCCCCGTCGCCCAAGCGGAGCCGAGCCCGACGCCGCAGCGCGTGCTCGGTCTGATCCGCGCGCAGTTCCGCTCGCACCGGCCGCCGCCGCCGTTCGAGACCTACACGCTGACCCGCTCGCAGAAGGCGACCAACGGCTATCCGGACCTCGCCGAGAGCTACACGGTGCACATCTGGGTGCGCAACTCCGACCGCGCCGCGCTGACGCGGTTCGTCTACCGCGACGACGCGCGCGGCCCGCTGACGTTCGACCGTCCGGCGTTCAACGAGGCGCGCGACCCCGGTCCGCCGACCGCCGACGTCTTCGAGCCGGCGCCGGCGCGCCCGCACCCGGTCAGCGACGCGTACACGCCGGAGCCGACCTACACGCCGCTGCCCGTGATCGGCGGCGTGCGCGCGCTGATCGAGTCGGACTACCACGTCGACTCGCTCGACGTCGAAGGCGATCAGGTCCACCTGCACATCACGCCGATCCGCGACGTCGAGCGGAACCGTCTGCGCGAGATCTTCGCCGACAAGAAGACGCTCGAGCTGCGCAAGCTGATCGCGACCGACAAGCTCTTCGTCGAGCGCGGACCCGTCTATCCGGTGACGTTCACGATCACGATGGGCGTCGTCCAGGGCATCCCGGTCGTCACCGACCTGCACGGCGTCGTCGGCGGCGGCTACAACGACGACGGCAAGGAGGTGGACTACAAGTTCACCGACATCACCTTCCCGAAGTCGCTCCCCGACTGGTACTTCAACCCACGGACGTACGCGCAGCACGCGAACGAAGCCGGCCCGTTGTAAGACTGTCACCCTGAGCCTGTCGAAGGGCGGTAGGCCACTTCCGGGTCAAGTGGCTCTCCGGCCGAGCGCCGCGCCGCGGGATGATCGAGCGTAGCAAAGGAGGATCGCCTTGGACCTCGGAGAGCTCGTCGTTTACCACCGCGGGGCGTTCATGCCGTACCGCGAGGCCACGCTCGGACTGCTGACGCACGCGCTGCAGTACGGGACCGGGTGTTTCGAGGGGCTGCGCGGGTTCTGGAACGCGGACGAGGAGCAGCTCTACGTGTTCGAGCCGGCCCCGCACTTCAAGCGGCTGCGCCGTTCCGGCAACGTGCTGCTGATGGACCTGAAGCAGAGCGACGAGGAGCTGACGGAGATCGCGCTCGAGCTGTGCCGCCGCAACGGCTTCCGCACCGACGTGTACCTGCGCCCGCTGCTGTACAAGAGCGAAGAGGCGTTCGGCGTGCGGCTCGACGAGATCGGGTCGGACCTCGCGATCGTCGCGTTCCCGAACAGCAAGTACCTCGAGACCGACGACGGGCTGAAGCTGTGCGTGAGCTCGTGGCGGCGCGTCGACGACAACGCGATGCCGGCGCGCGCGAAGATCACCGGCAGCTACGTCAACGTCGCGTTCGCGAAGAGCGAGGCGCGGCTGAACGGGTTCGACGACGCGATCGTTCTCTCCGACGACGGCCACGTCAGCGAGATGTCGGCGGCGAACGTGTTCGTCGTGCGCGACGGCGTCGCGACGACGCCGGACCTCTCGCAGAACCTGCTCGAAGGCGTGACGCGCAAGCTCGTGACGCGCTGCTTGCGGGAGGCTGGAATTCCGGTCGAGTCGCGCGCGATCGACCGCACCGAGCTCTACTCGGCAGACGAGATCGTCGTCTGCGGAACCGGCGTCGGGATCGCGTGGGCGAAGAGCCTCGACCACCGCACGATCGGGACCGGCACGATCGGCCCGGTCGCGAAGCGGCTGCAGGCGTACTACGATGACGTCACGCGCGGCCGCGTCCGCCATCCGGAGATCGACGCGCGGCCGGTCTACCCGCTGCTACCGCGCGGCGAGCGTGCGTCCGCGTACGTCGAGGAACGCGTCGCGAAGCTTCCGCAGGCCGAGACGAATCTCGCCGGGCGAGGCGACGGCGAAGCCGAGCAGCAGCCCGTTCCCGCGCGGACGCTCGCGGTCTAGATAGAGCGGCGAGAGCGGCGTCGTCGAGACGCCGTGCCGCGCCGCGGCGGCCGCGAGCGCTTCGTCGTCGCGGCCGCCGAGCCGCAGCAGCGCGTGCAGTCCCGCCTGCGGCGGCGCGAACGGAATGCCCGGAAGATACTGCGCGACGCAGTGCGCCAGCGCGTCGCGCCGCTCGGCGTACTCGGTGCTCATCCGGCGCAGGTGCCGGATGTGATGGCCCTCGAGGACGAACTCGGCGAGCACGGCCTGGTCGACGGTCGCGCCTTGGCGGTCGATCGCGCCCTTCGCCGCGACGAACGCGTCGACCAGCGGCCGCGGCGCGATGATGTAGCCGATCCGCAGCGCGGGAAACGTGCTGAGGCTGAACGAGCCGATCAGGATGACGCGGTCGTTCGTCGCGGTGCCGAGCAGCGGCGACGGGTCGAGGCCGTCGTAGCGGAAGATGTCCTCGTAGTCGTCCTCGACGATCCACGCGTCGGCCGCGTCGGCCCACGCCAGCAGCTCCGCGCGCCGCGCCGCCGACATCGTGACCGTCGTCGGCGACTGCACCGCGGGCGTGACGAACGCGAGCCGCGCGCGCGGCGCGGCGGCGACGCCCTGTGCGACGATCATCCCCTCGTCGTCGACGGGAACCGGGACGAGCCGCGCGCCGGCGCCGACGAAGGTCGCGCGCGCGGCGAGCGAGCCGGGATCTTCGATCCACACCTGCTCGTCGGGGTCGAGCATCAGGCGGTTGATGAGGTCGAGCGACTGCTGCGTCCCGCTGGTGACGATCACTTGCTCGGCGTCGCACGCGACGTGCTTGCGGTCGCGGAACTGCGCGGCGATCGCTTCGCGCAGCGCGCGGTATCCCGCCGCGTCGCCGTACGAGACCAGCTCGCGCGGCGGGCTGCGCAGCAGTGCGCCCGCGATCCGCGACCAGGTGGCGAACGGGAAGAGCTCGATCGCGGGGACGCCGGTCTGGAACGCGCGCGGCTCGCGGTCGCCGTAGCGCGTGCGCGTCGTGATGTCGGCGAAGAGCTTGCCGCGCCGCGAGACGCGCTCCCACGACGTCGCGGGCGGGCTCGTGCGCACCCGCTTCACGGCGGCGCGCACGGCCGGCGAGACGTACGTCCCCGAGCCGTGCCGCGCGACGAGATAGCCTTCGGCGAGGAGCTGGTCGAAGACGTCGGTCACCGTGCTGCGCGCGATCCCCAGGCGCGCGGCGACGGCGCGCGTCGAAGGGAGCCGCGCGCCGGCGGGCAGGCGCAGATCGAGGATCGCCGTTCGCAACTGCTCGAGGAGCTGCGCGCGAATCGTGCCCCGCCGGCCCACGTCGACCTCGAGCGAGCTCAGCGCGGCGAACCGCTCCGGCCGCGTCTCCCTCATGATCGCCGGTGCTTCGCGATGCGGCCGCCGGTCCACTTCGCCGAAGTGGACCGGTCG
>DATHLL010000617.1:0-6634 GCA_035488195.1 Candidatus Elarobacter sp.
GGCGCTGCGCGTGCTCGACGACGCCGGCGCGCCGGGGCGCGCGATGCTCTCCGGCTCGGGCGGCGCGTGCTTCGCGCTGTTCGCCGCCGAGCCCGACGCGCGCGCGTTCGCCGCGCGGTTGCGCGCGCCCGCGGGTGCCGCGGTGCACGTCGTGCCGTTCGCGTCGAGCGAAGTGTGGCGCGAGGCGCCGGCCGGCGAGCCGTTTGCGTTCTCGCAGAACGAGGGCGTGACGGGCGCCGGCCGCGCCGGCGTGCGCGCGTGAAGGCGCTCGACGCGATCGTGCTCGCCGGCGGCCCGCCCGACGAGGTCGCGGCGCTCGAGCCGGGCGCGCCGAACAAGGCGTTCGTGCGGATCGGCGGGATCCCGCTGGTGCAGCGCACGATCACGGGCCTGCGCGCGTCCTCGCGGATCGACCGCATCGTCGCCGTCGCGCCGCCGTCGGCGGCGGCGCATCCGGCGCTCGCGAACGCGAGCGAGGTCCGCGGCGACGGCCCGAAGATGCTCGAGAGCCTGCGCTCGGGGATGCAAGGCTTCACCGAGGACGCGATCGTCGTCGTCGCCGCCTCCGATCTCCCCGCACTCGACGCGCCGGCGGTCGACGAGTTCGTCGACGCCGTGATCGCCCGCGATCTCGACGTCGCGTACGCCTGCCTCGAACGGCGGTACCACGTCGCCGCGTATCCGGAGTTCCCGCACACCTGGGCGCGGATGCGCGACGGCCGCTACTGCGGCGGCGGTCTGGTCGCGCTGCGCCCGCGCGTGCTCCCGCGCCTGAACACGTTCATGGACGCGCTCGGCCGCGCGCGCAAGTCGCCGCTGCGGCTCGCGGGCTTGTTCGGCTGGGACGTCCTCGCGCGTTTCGCGATCGGCCGCCTCGCGATCGAGCACGCCGAAGCGCGCGCCTCGCGCCTGCTGCGCGCGAACGTCGGCGCGATCCGCTGCACCCGCCCGCAGATCGCGCTCAACGTGGACCGCGCCGGCGACGTCGCCCGCGCGAACGCGCGGTTCGCACAGTAACCACCCGAGCGCGGCGCGCGTTGATCGAAGCGATGCGTCTCTTCCCGATCGCCGCCGCGCTCGCGCTCGCACTGGTCGCGCCCGCCGGGGCGCAGACCGCGCCGCCGGCCGCTCCGCCGTGCACCGAGCGGCAAGCGAACCTCGGCGGGATCGGCCGAGCGAGCGTCGTCGCCTTCACCGGGCCGGTCTTCGGCGCGCCGGTCTGCGCGACGGTGGCGAACCTCGCGATCGACGGATTCTCGGCGCGGGTCACGGACGCGCCGCCGAGCGACGCGCTCGTCACCGCCGCGCTCGGCAGCTCCGGCGGCGACGTGACCCTCCCGCTCGGCGACACGACGCTGACCGGCGTGGGACCGTACGTCGTCGCGCCGGGCGGCGTCGTCAACGGCTTCGGCGGAGACACCTCGGAAGCGCCGCGCGTCGTCCTCGCCTACGCGGGACAGCGGGTGCTGGTGATCGGAACCTCGCCCGTCGCGCTGCTCGACCTGGCGCGGATCCTCCGGACGCAGCCGGCGCTCTTCGGCAGCGACGCGGTCGAACGCGCCGTCCTGCTCGCGAGCGGCCCGGGCGCCTCGATCGCGCTGAACACGCCGGACGGTGTGTTCGGTACCGTGCCGACCGGAACGCCTCGGACGCTGATTTTCATTAAGCGCGGCTGAGAATTGTCGGCGGAACGTAAAGCTCTCAGCCTGCTCACAGACCACCGGGGTACCACCTGACGCAGTATGCGCGCCGTCATGGTGCTCTGCGACCGTGTCGGTGACCTGGGCGGCGCCGAGCGCTATTGGGAGACCGTGTTGCCCGCTCTCGCGAGCAGCGGCGCGCGCGTTCGCGTCCTGGCGCGCGAGGTCGACCGGGCTGCGGGTCTCGCCTTCGGCGCGCGCGAGGTCGGGTGGTCGGACGAGGACGGCACGCCCTCCGCGGACGCCGCGCGCACGGTCGCCGAGGAGCTCCGCCGCGAGCGGCCGGACGCCGTCGTCACGGCGAGCGTCTTCGACACGGCGGTGCTCGACGCGGTTCGTGCCGGCGCGGCGCGCTGGATCGTGCGCGTCCACGACCACCGCGCGTTCTGCCCGACCGGCGACCGCGTCTTCCCGCAGTTCGAGGCCGCCTGCACGGCCGCGATGGGCGGTGCCTGCCGCGCCGCGACGTTCGCGCGCGGCTGCGTCCACGGCCCGCGCCCGTCGTCGTTCCGCCGCATCGCGGCCCGCGAAGCGCTGCGCGACCGCATCGCGCGCGCCGACGCGGTGCTCGTCTCCAGCGAGCACATGCGCGAGACGGCCGCCGTGAACGGAATTTCGCGCGGGCGGATCGCGATCACGCCGCCGCCGCTCCCGGACGAGGCGTACGCGCTCGTCCTTCCGCCGCGCTCGCGCGAACGCCGGCTGCTCTTCGCCTCGCGGCTCACGCCGCGCAAAGGGCTGCGCTCGCTGCTCGGCGCGCTCGCGCATCTCGCGCCGGCCGAACGGCCGCTGCTCGTCGTCGCCGGCGCGGGCGAGGCCGAAGAGCGAGCCGCGCGCGCGCAGGCGTCGCGCGACGGGATCGCCGTCGCGTGGCGCGGCAAGCTGAGCGCCGCCGAGCTGCGCGCGGAGATCGACCGCGCCGACGCCGTCGCCGTGCCGTCGCTGTGGCCGGAGCCGTTCGGGCTCGTCGGGATCGAAGCGCAGGCGCGCGGGCGTCCCGCGGTCGCCTACGACGTCGGCGGGATCTCCGACTGGATACGCGGCGCCGGCATCGCGGTCAAGCGCGGCGACGAAGCGGCGCTCGCCGAAGCGATTCGCACGGTGACGAGCGAACCGGCGTGGTCCCGCTTTGCCTTCGCGGCGCGCGAGCGCGCGGAGGACTACCGTCTCGGCGCGCACGCCGAGCGGCTCATCGGTTTGCTCCAAGGAGAACGGCAAGCAGCATGAAGGTCCTGGTGGTCGGCGGCGACGGGTATTGCGGGTGGGCGACCTCGCTCTATCTCTCGGAGCGGGGGCACGACGTCACGATCGCGGACAACCTGATCCGCCGCGAGTGGGATCGCGAGCACGGCCTCGACTCGCTCGTCCCGATCGCCTCGGCGCGGCGGCGGATCGACGAGTGGTCGCGCGTGACCGGGCGGACGATCCGCTTCGAGCAGGCCGACGTCACCGACTACGCGGCGTTCTCGCGCGCCGTGCGCGAGAGCGCGCCGGACGCGATCGTGCACTTCGGCCAGCAGCGCAGCGCGCCGTTCTCGATGATCGACCGCGAGCACGCGGTCCGCACGCACCTGAACAACACCGTCGGCAACATGAACGTGCTGTGGGCGCTGCACGAGCACGCGCCGGACGCGCACCTGGTGAAGCTCGGCACGATGGGGGAGTACGGGACGCCGAACATCGACGTCGAGGAAGGCTTCATCACGATCGAGCACAACGGCCGCAGCGACACGCTCCCGTACCCGAAGCAGCCCGGCTCGTTCTACCACCTCACGAAGGTCAGCGACAGCGACCAGATCTACTTCGCCTGCCGCGTCTGGAAGCTGCGCGCGACCGACCTCAACCAAGGCATCGTCTACGGGACGCACACCGAGCAGACCGCGCTCTCGCCGGCGCTCGCGAACCGCTACGACTACGACCACATCTTCGGGACGGTGCTGAACCGGTTCTGCGTGCAGGCCGCCCTCGGCCACCCGCTCACCGTGTACGGCGCCGGCGGGCAGACGCGCTCGTTCCTCGACATCCGCGACACCGTGCGCTGCATCGAGATCGCGCTGGAGAACCCGGCCGCCGAAGGGCAGTACCGCGTCTTCAACCAGTTCACCGAGATGTTCTCGGTCGAGGAGCTCGCCGAGCGGGTCGCGCGGGTCGCGCGCGAGCACGGGCTGGCGTGCGAGATCGCGCACGTCGCGAACCCGCGCGTCGAGCGCGAGTCGCACTACTACAACTGCGTGAACACGAACCTGCGCTCGCTCGGGCTCGAGCCGACCCTGCTCGCCGACGACACGATCGCCGGGCTGATCGCGCTCGCGCGCGAGCACGCGAGCCGCGTCGACCTGCGGCTGATCCCGCCGCGCGTCGCGTGGGCCGCGCCCGCCGCGCCGGCGGCGAACAACGCGTCCGCGGTCGCGTAGCGGCAACTCCGGCGCCCGCGCACGCGTTCGCGAGAACATGCGGCTCGTGCTCGTCGCCTCGTCCCTCGCGCTGCTCGCCGCCACGCACGCCGCGCCGCGCGCGAAGCAGCCGCACCCGGCGAGATCGCTCGCGCCGGTCCGCGCCGTGATCGTCTCGGGCGACCGGCAGACGGCGCACAGCTACGTCGCGCCGGGGACCGCGGCGTATCAGGCGGAGTTCGCCAAGCCGCTCGTCGTCCGCATCGCCGGGCCGGGGACGCCGAAAGGGCATCCGCGCCACGTCGTGTTCACCTGCGAGCACTGTATCTTCGCGATCGCCGAGCAGCACGACTTCGCCGACTCGACGGACCGTGCCAAGGACGAGAACGGCAAAGACATCCCCGGCGCGTACGACACGCGTGTCGACCACGGCGTCGCCGGGATCTACGTGCTCTTGCAGGCGCCCGTCGTCGCGGGGACCTACCGCGTTCGCGCCGACCCGGTTCCGAACGCCGGCGAGAAAGGCGTCGCGACCTGGTTCACGCTGACGACGCGCTGACGCGCCGCCGCGCTACGCGCCGCTCCAGCGCGTGAACAGCTTCGCGTCGATCCCGAACTGGTCGAGCGCCTTCCCGACCGTCTGCGCGACGATGTCGTCGACCGTCTTCGGCCGGGCGTACATGCCGGGAACCGGCGGGAGGATCACCGCGCCGATCTCCGCGAGCTGCGTGAGCGTGCGCAGGTGGCCGAGGTGGAGCGGCGTCTCGCGCACGACCAGCACGACGCGCCGCTTCTCTTTCAAGCACACGTCGGCGGCGCGCACCAGCAGGTTCGCGTTGAAGCTGTAGGCCAGCGCCGAGGCGGTCTTCATCGAGCACGGGATCACCAGCATCCCCTCGGTCTTGAACGAGCCCGACGAGACGGAGGCCGCGAGATCGCCGTCGCGGTGGACGACGTCGGCGAGCCGCTCGACCTCCTCGGCGGTCACGTCCGTCTCGAGCTCGATCGTTTGCCGCGCCTGCTGCGAGAGGATCAGGTGCGTCTCGACGTCCGGCACGGCGCGCAGCGCGCGGAGCGCCGCGATCGCGTAGAGGCTGCCGCTCGCCCCCGAAACCCCGACGATCAGCCGTCGCATCCTCGCGGCTTTCCACGTCGGCCGCCATTCTCCGCATTCGGGCTGCGTTGCGCTCAGCCGCGGGACGCGCGGCCCGGGCGCCCGAACCTTGGACGACGTGCTCCTGGTCGACGAACGGCGGCTCCCCGCCGAGGGCGCGCTCGCGCCGGCCGCATTCCTCTCGCGGCTGGTCCGTCGGCGCGTGATGCGCGAGGGCGAGCGGCGCGCGCTGGTGCGCCGCATCGCGGCGACGTACGACGACGTCGCGCTCCCTTCGCACGTCTCGCGCAGCCCCTCGTTCGCCGAGCGCGTCCTCGCCGCGGTCGACCGCGACGACGTCCCGGCGCCGTTCGAGGTGCTCGCGCAGCACCTGCGCACGCTGGTCTCGTTCGCCGACGCGCTCGACGTGCGCGGCGCGCTGCGCCAAGCGGTCGGGGCGCACCTGGAGATCGCGGGCGAGCGGCTCGCCGTCGAGGCGCCGCTGCTGGCGAACGAGGACGACGCGTTCGCATGGCGGCGGCTCGCCGCCGAGGCGGGGCTCGCCTTCGAGGTGGTCGATCCCGTCCCGCCGGCCGCGCTCGATCTCGCGGCGGTCGACGGGGTCGTCGCGCTGCTGCGCTACGCGGCGTCGCAGAGCGACGCGGACGCGCGGCGCGCGCTGCTCGCGCCGCAGAGCGGGGTGCGGCCCGACGACGCGCGCACGCTGCTCGCGACGGCGGGCGACCGCAACGACCTGCTCGAGGTGATCGCGCGCGGCGCGGTCGCCGACGCGACGCGCTTCGCGCACGCGCTCGGCACGGTAACCACCGCGTACAAGACGCCCGACGCGTCGGCGCAGACGCTGCTCGCGGGGATCTTCGGCGCGTTTCCGATCGGCGAGACGTGGGCCGGCTCGGCGCAGACCACGCGCGCGGCGCTGGAGCGCGTCGCGCGCGACTTCGACGCCGCGCGCGCGTTCGCCGAGCCGTGGGAGGCGCGCGATCTGATCGCCGAGATCGAGGCTGAGCTCGCCGGCGGATCGCCGAGCGCGGCGATCATCGCGGACGTCGCGCCGGCCGAGCCGGTCGAGGACGAGCCCGAGTCGCCGGTCGCGCTGCGCAAGCTGACCTTCAGCGCGTCCTCGCTCAATGCGTACGCCGAGTGCAAGCGCAAGTGGTGGTTCCGCTACGCCTGCGCGGCGGTCGAGGACCGCGGCTCCTCGGCGTCGTTCTACGGGATCGCGTTCCACGCCGCGCTCGAGGAGTTCCATCACACGCACACGCGTTTCGCGGACGACGAGGGCGAAGCGCTGGCCTCCGTGCTCGACTACTGCGTGGTGACCGCGTTCGACCGGCACCGGACGCGCTTCGACGCGCCGGTCGAGTTCGAGCTGCAGAAGCGCCGCGCGCGCCGCACCGCGAAGAAGTATCTCGCCTGGCTGCTCGAGC
>DATHLL010000618.1:0-5066 GCA_035488195.1 Candidatus Elarobacter sp.
CGTCGGGATCGTGGGCGGCTGGCGGCTGTTCTCCGGCAACGAGTCCCAGCGCTACCAGGCGGTCCAGCAGGTCCGCAGCCAGCGCTCCGAGCTGCACTTCGGCGAGGCGGTCACGCACGACAAAGGCCCGATCGCGCGCGAAGAATGGCGGCTCGACAACGTGAACGGGAAGTCGGTCGCCTCGTACTCCGCGCAGAACCGCGCCGGCTCGCGGATCGCGAAGTTCAGCGAGCCGATCGAAGGCTACGACGTCACCTTCACCTTCGAGAAGCTCGTGCAGGACGGGATCTGGGAGCTGCACACGCGCCCGCTCCGAGGCAACACGAAGGACGTCTACACGATCTCCGTCGCGCAGGTCGCCGGCGACCGCAGCGGCTCGCACAAGTTCACCTTCGCCGACCCGCACTATCTCGCGACGACCGCGGGCCGCGAGTACGCGATCCACCTCGACAAGAACAAGCCGGTCCCCGATCTGCTGACGCTCAAGTCGACCTCGACCGCCGATCCGCGCTATCAGAAGATGGTCGACGACTTCGCCGCGTTCGGGCCGCCGCGGTTCAAGAAGACCGTCGCCGCCGCGCGGGAGAAGCTGCTCAAGTCGTGATCGCGGCGCGCGTGCTCGCGGCGCTCGTGCTGCTGGGTGCCGGGTTCTTCGGGCTCTACGAGTACGTCGAGGCGCCGTGGAGCGGCGTGTTCCAGACGGTGTACACGCACGGCAGCGGGCACCGCGTCGCGCTCACGTTCGACGACGGGCCGACGCGCGGCGTCACCGACCGCGTCCTCGATGTGCTCGAGCGCGAGCACGTCCCGGCGACGTTCTTCGTCGTCGGCACGGCGGCGCGCCGCGAGCCGGGGCTGCTGCGCCGGATGGCGGCCGACGGCGACGAGATCGAGAACCACACCGACACGCACCCGCATCTCAACACGATCGTCTCCGAGTTCGCGCTCGACGCGCAGATCGCCGGACCCGATCGCGAGATCGACGCCGCGACCGGTCTGCCTTCCCGCTATCTGCGCCCGCCGTTCGGCGCGCGCAACGCCGCGGTGATGCAGGCCGCGGACCGGAACGGAAAGATCGTCGTGCTGTGGAGCGCGATGCTCGACGAGACCTCGCCGAACGCGCCGGCCGACGAGCTCGCGGACCGGCTGCTGCGGCAGGTGCGCGACGGTGCGATCCTCGTGCTGCACGACGGCGACCAAGGCCGCGGCGCCGGCGGGCGGTCGTACGAAGCGCGCCTCACGCCGCGCGTCATTGCGGCGCTGCGCGCGCGCGGCTACCGCTTCGAGACGGTGGACCGGCTGCTGTTCGGGTCGTGACGCGCGCGCGGCGGCGTCAGGCCGTCGCGGCCGCGCTGTCGTAGCGCCGCGTGAACGCGCGCACCGCGCCGTCGCGCGCCTCCTCGCCGCCGAGCGACATCAGGATGCGCGCGTAGTCACGCGCCGCGTCGTGCTGTCCGAGCTTCGCGTGCAGCTCGGCGAGACGCGCGAGCGTCTCGGCGTACGTTGCGTGCAGCTCCGCCGCGCGCGCCTCGAAGCACCGCTCCGCCGCTTCGGCCGCCAGCAGACGGTCGCCGTACAGACGGTGCGCGCGCGCGTAGTGCCGGGTCGCCTGCTCGCCGGCACCGCGCGCTTCCTCGAGCCGGCCGAGCTCGACCTGATCGACGAACCGCCGCACGTCGACCGACGCGCGCGCGAGGTTGAGGCGAACCTCGCCGACGGTCTCGAAATAGCATTCCGGATCGGTGTGCGGCGCGGCGTCGGCGAGCGCGCGGCGGATGCGGCTGAGCGTCGTGCGCAAGCCTTGCGCGGCGACCCCGTGCTGCAGGCCGTGCCAGAACGCGTCAAGGAGCTGCTCGCGCGTCGCCCGCCCGTGCGCGGCGACGGCGACGTACGCGAACACCTGCTGGTCGCGACGGCGCAAGAACTTCACCGGACGCCCGCCGATCTCGCAGCGGAACGCGCCGAGCGCGGAGACCAGCATCGTCTCGGGCTCTGCGGCGGGCGCGGCCTCGCGCGCTACGGACGCGGGCGCGCGCAGGCGGGAGAAGATCGCGTACGGGCGCAGGCCGCTGCGCGTGCGCGTGATCGGCAGTCCCAGCCGCTCGAGCCGTTCGAGCTCCGGCTGCGCGGCGGGCCAGTCGGCAGCGAGCACCGCGCGGAACGCGTCGGCCGCCTCGGTGTCGTCGCCGAGTTCCTGATCGACGTACTCGTGCAGGATGTGCGCGTTGCGCCGGCGCCAGTGCGCGAACGCGTCGCGCAGCGGGCGCTCCGACTCGGCGGCGTCGCGGATCAGCCACTGCGCCGCGAGCGCCCAGCCGTCGGTGTCGTACAGGAGCTGCCCCGCGTCTTCGGCGTCGTGGCGAACGCCCATCGACGTCGCGAGCGCGCGGATCTCGTCCGCGTCGAAGGCGAGCACGTCGGGATCGCACGCCGTCGCGAGCCCGTGCGCGAGCAGCGCGTGCGCGTGCATCCGGCGGCGCGAACGCCCGGCGAGCACCAGCCGCGGCAGCGGGCGACCTTCGAGGACCTCCTCGAAGAGCGCGCGCCGCGCGCCCTCGCTCGCCCGGTCGAGATCGTCGAGGACGATCTCCTCGAACTCCGCGCCGCTCGCGACGATCGCGCGGAGCGCGTCGGCATCCGCGCCCGCCGGAACGCGCGCGTATCCCGCGCGGCCGTCCTGCGTGTCGACGTACTGCTGCACCGCGGTCGTCTTCCCGCAGCCGAGCGGCGCGCACACGACGCGAACCGCCGAGTCGCGGCTTCTCTCGAACCACGCCGCGATCGCGCGGCGTTCGATGCGATCGGATCGCATGCGCCGAGCGCGGCGAAAATACGGCTTCACGGACACCCTGAATCTCTGCAACGAGCGAAAAGCGAATCGGCTTCGCGACGCTAGCCCGGGGAATCCGTTCTCCCACACCAGGCGCTACCCTTACCATATCGGCGGCGCCGACGACGACTTGAGATCGCGTGCACGAGGTACGAGCCGCCCGCCTGCTCGTGCTACAATCGGCGCATGTGCCGCAACATCCGCACGCTGTTCAACTTCGAGCCGCCGGCGACGGACGACGAGATACACGCCGCCGCCGTGCAGTTCGTGCGGAAGCTCTCCGGTTTCACCAAGCCCTCGCAGGCCAACGAAGCCGCCTTCGACCGCGCCGTCGAGGAGGTCGCCGCGGCGGCGCGCACGCTGATCGCCTCGCTGGTGACCTCGTCCGCGCCGCACGACCGCGAAGCATGGGCCGCGCGCGCGAAGGCGCGCTCGGCACGACGCTTCGCACGTCCCTCTGCCTAGCGCGCGTTCGGAGCGTTCTCCAAGAGGGACGACCGCCGCGAGCGGCTAGCGCAGCGGCTCGATCGTCTCGACCGCGCGACCCCGTTGCCGGCGGATCACGCGCAGCCGGCGCGTCGCCGCGCGGTCGCCCGTGCCGACGGAGTCGATCAGCTTGCGTTTGATCGAGCTCAGCACCGCTTCGGAGGAGGCGCCGAGCTCGAGCGCGGGCGGCGACTCGCAGACCGCGATCGCCGAGCCGTTCCGCTCGCGCAGCGTCACCGTCGCCACGATCTCGCCGAGCCGCGCCGGCCGGATCTCCGCTTCGCGCGGCTCCTTGCACGCGCAGTAGCGGTGCTCGGTCGCGGTCGCGGTGAACGCGCCGAGGAACGCGGCGCAGCCATAGCGGTCGTGCAAACCGGACGGATGACCGCACCCGCAAAGCTGGGGACCGGTGCGAAGAACCATCGGGACGCCGATGATAGAAGATCGGGTCGCCCGAGTCGGTCCGGTATCGAACCGTGCAGTGCCGGGCCGCTTGCGCCGGCGGCGGAATGTCGCAGACCGCACATTAATCGGCGGCGTGTGACGTTAGTCACCCCCAAATCAGGGGATACAGACTAGGACCCTTACAAGGCGCCGACAGGATGTCGCTCGGCCGCCGCCCCCGCCTTCAAGGATGAAGCGAATGCCGAATACCGTTTCCGACGTTTCGCGTCCCTTGCCGCCCTTCGAGCGGCCGCCCAAGCCGGAGCGTTCCAAAGCGCTTCGGCTCCACGCGCTCTTCGCCGTGCTCGCGGTCGGCGTGATCGCCGGCTGCGCCGGCGGCGGCGGCGGGTCGGTCACGCCGCAAGGCGCCACCACGACGCACGGCCACGCCCGCAACGGGATGAACATCTCCCGGGCGCTCCCGGCGGCCTCCCCGACCCCGGTCCCGGCGGAGCAGGCAGGCTGCGGGCCCGGCCCCGCGAACGGCGCGAGCTGCGGCGTCAAGAAGAACGGCAACGTCAAGGCCAGCAACAAGCCGGTCGCCGGGCTGACCGCGGCGCAGCTCAGAGCGGCGTACGGTCTGCCGCCCGCGGCGAGCACCGGCACGCCGGCCGGTCCGCTGATCGCGATCGTCGTCGCCTTCGACAGCGCCTCTGCCGAGGCGGACATGGGGACGTACCGGAGCACGTTCGGGCTCCCCGCCTGCACCACGGCCAACGGCTGCTTCCAAAAGGTTCAGCTCAAGCCGGTCCCCGGCGCGCCGCCGCCGGCGCCCGCGCCGCCGTCGGCCACCGCCGACGCAACCACCTGGTCCGACGAGCGCGCGCTCGACCTCGCGATGGCCTCCGCCGCCTGCCCGACCTGCCGCATCATGCTGGTCGAAGCGGTCGGCCAGGACCTCGACAGCCTCGCCCAAGCGGTCAGCACCGCGGCCTCGTACGGTCCAGTCGCGATAAGCAACAGCTGGGGCGTCCCCGAGGGCGGCGGCAACGTTGCGAACATCGACTCGGACGCTCAGGCCGCGTTCAACCAGCCCGGGATCGCGATCACCGCGAGCGCCGGCGACCTGGGCGCCGGCCAGGTGCAGTTCCCCGCCTCCTCGCCCTTCGTGACCTCGGTCGGCGGCACGTCGCTCGCCGCCGACGCCGCGGCCTCCCGCGGCTGGGACGAGAGCGTCTGGTCCGGCTCGGCGAACGGCTGCAGCATCATGGTCGCCCTGCCGGCGTGGCAGACGTCGGCCGGCGGGTGCTCAGGCTCGCGCTCGGTTCCGGACGTCTCGTTCCTGGCCGACACCAACCCCGGCGTC
>DATHLL010000619.1:0-15487 GCA_035488195.1 Candidatus Elarobacter sp.
TGCAGCGCGGGATCGGCGCAGCGACGATCTTGGCCGCTAAGTGGGATCCGGCGCTTAAAGACTTCGTCGCGGTGAGCGCACCCGGGGGGAAACCGCTTCCGCGTTGAGAACCATCTCCGGTCGCCCGCCGGTCCCGGATAGCTCAGCCGGTAGAGCAGCTGACTGTTAATCAGCGGGTCGTTGGTTCGAGTCCAACTCCGGGAGCATGAAGAAGCCCGCCGTCACCGCGTGTCGGCGGGCTTTCTCGTCGACTGTCGTCGCACAGCGTGCTACGCCGACGGCGGGACGTTTGCTGCCGTGTACGTGGTGTGCACCGAACGTCGTGCGGTAGCAGATTCCTTGCGCGTCCGCCTGGTCGATGTAGGCGCAATTCTTGCCGGCGTTCCCCATGTCGCTGCTCACGGGATCGCAATGATAGTAGCGTAGGCTGCTGCGGATCAGGTAGACCGGCGTGTTCTGAGCATATTGGTAGGCGTTGTCCGCCGCTCACCTTCTCACGGTCGCCCATGACGTACCGGCCCGCCTGCGCGCCCCGAACTGCGCGGCACTACACGGGCGTAGCCTCGCACAGCTCCCCGGCCCAGCAGGACGTCCCCGCAAGGTGTGGTATGCCCGCAGTACTCGCAATTCAGCGAGGCGCCAAGGGGGTAACGGGTGTTCAATAACGAGGAGGGCTCGCCGCGACGTTTGTCGCGCGCGAAGTTCGTTAGTGCTGCGGCCATATCTGCCGCTATGCTCGCCGCATGCGCAGGACAGGGGGCGCTCGTGCGTCCCGTCGGGCGTGGACCGGCGTCCAGCACGAAGAGTAAGGGAGCGAAGCGCATCGCGCTGACTTCCAAGCGTCAGAAGGTCGCGTTCCCGCGGCCGCGCCCGGACGGTTCGATTCCGCCGCTGCATCGGACGCCGAAAAATCGTCACGCGAGCGCGCTCATCGTCGGCACAGGAGGCGGCGACGGCGGAGGAACGGGCGGCGGCACCGGTACCTCCGGTAGCGCCGACACCACGTACAGCGACGCCGGCTGGACGAGCGAAACGTGGTCCGATTCGAATTATTGCGAGACCTATGATTCGAACGGTGACCTCACGTCGCAGATCTACGGTTCGGATGCGAACGGTTTCTCGGTCGACATCGCGTACGCCGACGGTTCGCAACTCACTACGGATGTTCCCGACTACCCGGGTGATCCGCTCGGATCGACGTACACCTACGATCTCTCGGACGGAAGCATCACGTTGGAGTTCGCCGCAGAGATCACGAACAGCGCGACGGCGACGTACGAAGACGAGAGTGGTAATACGTACACCGCTCCGCCGGTGTCGGTGACGTTCGACACGACGTCGGTCGGCGATTTCAACTTCGATGGCAGCGGACAGTCGTATCAGTGCCAGCTCTTGCGGCTTTGGGAGTCCACGGTCATCGCCGGCATCATCGTCGCTGGTGGGTATGGCACGCGATACGCTCCGAACGTGGGAGCGGGTACAGCGGCGGGCATCGGAACGACGACGGCTGCGCTGGAAGCAATCCGAGCCGCCAAGGAAACGCTTGCGGCACACGGCTGCCCCACGCAATAGGAGATCGGAATGGATCCCAATGCGAAGTCGACGCTGGACCTCATCGCCAACACGCTGGTCATTTCGATGCTGATGTTGGCGATGAGCCGGTTCTCGTTTCGCGAAGAGGGTCGGCGAATCGCTCGCCGTGCGTTGGTGGTGTGCTCGATGGTGCTCCAAGCGAGCTGCGTCGGGATCGTCTGGCTGTACGGCGGCAGAGGGACTCTATCGCTCGTCCTGCTCGTCGTTTCCGTCGCGGCACTTCTGTGGCTGGTGGTCGACGGTATCCGGCGTGATCCGCTGTGGCGAAAGCTGAAGCGCTGACGACGACGAGGTACAACTTCGGTGCACGACGGACTCGATCGGCGCGAGCACCGGTCGAACCGTGGGATCCGCCAAGCGGAGATGGACGTGCGCGACGCCGGCGTTGCCCATCATCAGGCCGTCGATCGGCTCGTGCGTGATGAGCCCCGACGGCCACGGGACGTCGGCGAAGTGATGGCGTTCCGCCGTCGTGCCGGCGCAGCGTGCGACGACGGTCGCGTACTGCGTGCGGCCCGAGCGGGCGCCGTCGAGCAGCGCGTCGAGCGTGCCGAAGAGTCCGTGGCAGAGCGTCGCGTCGCCGTTCGGGTCGGAGAGCTGGCGCCACGCCTGCTGCTCGGCGGTGTCGAGCGCCACGTCGATCTCGTCTCCCACGTCGAAGCCGAGTGACTCGGCGAGCAGGCGCGCGCGCACGATGCCGACCGCGCCGTGACACCACGAGACGGGATAGCTGGGCTCGCGCGGGCCGGTCCCGAACCAGCGATAGTCCGGCCAGTTGCCGTGCTGCGGCGAGAAGCGCGCGCGCTCGTACGCCAGCGCGCCGTCGATCGCGTCGCGCAGCGCGGTGTCCGGAACGCGGGCGTGCAGCGCGAGCATCGCGAACGCGTTTCCGGAGGCGCCGTGACCGAAGCCGCACAAGTCCGCGAGCTTGTCCGGCATCGTGCTCCACGACAGCGTTCCGTCGTCGTTGCGGTGCGCGAGCCGGATCAGCACGCCGGCCGCCTCGCGCGCGCGCTCGAGCAGCGTGTCGTCGCCGAGCACGGCCGACGCGGCGATCAGCGCGACGATCGTGCCGGCCGTCCCGGCGATGATGTCGTTCTGGTCGGGATCGTCGCCCGCGAGTGGAATCTCGCGCAGCAGCGCGCGACCCCGTTCGAGCGGCTCGTCGTCGCCGAGCTCGCGGCCGGCGAGCACCAGCGCCGCCGCGACTCCCGCTTTGCCGCCGTAGAACCCGAGATCGGTGAGCGGCGCATCGAGCGCCGCGAGCGTCTGCCGGATCGCGCCGAGCGCCGTATCGCGCAGGATCGCATCGCCGGTGCGCGCGGCGATTTGCGCCAGAACGAGCCCCACTCCCGACGTCCCCGCGTAGACGTCCGCGCCGAGCGTGATGCTTTTCGGACTGTTGCCCGGCATCACCGGCGTGCCGTCGAACCAGGTGCAGCGCTCGTCGAACCACAGCGCGCGGCGCGCGATGCCGTAGCCGATCCCGGCCGCGACGTCGAGCGCGAGCGCCGCCGGAAACTCGTACGTGGCCGTCATGCCGCCTCGCCGAGCCCGCTCAGCGCGCCGAAGCGGTACGGGTACCGCGCGGCGGCGTTCAGCGCGAGCCGCTCGGCGTCCAAGCCGTACTCGGTCAGCCGCTCGCGCACGACCGCGACGCGTTCCTCGGCGCCGGACGCGCCGCGCTCGAACGCGCGCACGAGCCCTTCGGCGATGAGGTCGCAGCGGTGCATCCCGAAGCTGTCGCCGGTCGGCGGGCTTTCGGCGAACGCGAGTCCCGGCGCGAGCCGCTGCGTGAACAGCGGCACGTCCGGACGCACCGTCCGGCCCAGCGCGGCGTAGACCGCGGCGACGAGCTGCGCCGCGACCGCGACGTCTTCGTCGTTCAAGTAGAGCACGCCGGTGTCGACCCGGTCGTAACCGCTCGGAACGACCGGCACCTTTGCCTGGAACGGCACCCGTCCGTACTCGAAGCGCGACGAGAGCTCGCGCACGAGCAGCGGTCCGCCGTCCGCCGAAACGTTCCAGTAGAACCGCACCTGCCGTCCGGTGCTCGCGTTGCGCACCGGCCGCCCGAGCACGACGTAATGCCCCGTCGGCGCGGTGATCATCTCGCGCTGCGCGAGCGCGCCCTGCACGACGCGGTGCGGGACGCGATTGGCAGCGCGAAGCTCCGCGAGGAACCGCTCCGGCTCCGCATCGCTCGTCGCAACCGGCGTGCGCGGGACGTTGTACTGCGTTCCGTACAGCATCTCCGCGAGCCCGAGGAACGGCCCGCGCTCGTTCGCGATCGTCACCTCGACGGCCGCTCCGTCGCGCGCGGTCACGCGTGCCGTCCCCGCCGTCTCGATCGCGACCGCGTCGACGATCGTGCGCAGTTGCGCGTCGTACGCCGCGCTCATGCCGCCTGTTCCCAGCGCGAGCGCGCGAGCTCGGGGCTGGTCATGAGCTCGAGCCCCATGCGCAGCGTCGCCTCGAGGAACGGATCGATGCGATCGGTGAACAGCGTCGTCTCGAGGCAGGTCTGCACGAGCCGCGCCCCGGTGAGCCGCAGCACCGTCACGCGCGGGTCGTCGCCCGGCGGCTCGGCGAGCCGGCTCACGTACCCGTCCCAGAGCGCGTCGAGCAGCGGGCGCGCGTGGCGCTCGGCGCTCGCGAGATCGGAGACCGTCTGAACGTTCGGGATCAGCAGCGAGTGCGCGATCCCCGCGACGTCCCACAGCCCGTCGCCGAGCGCCGCGATCTCCCAGTCGATCAGCCGTACCGAACCGTCGGGCCGCACCAGCACGTTCCCCGACTTGACGTCGCCGTGGATCAGATGCGCGTCCCGCCACGCGGCGCGCGCCTGCGCGAGCGCCTCCGGAGCGCCGGGATGCTCCGTCACCCGCTGCAGCACCGTGCGCCCCGCGTCGTTCGCGGGCGCGAAGATCTGCTGCGCCGTCCCGAGCGTGAGCGCCCACGCGGGCCCGGTGCGGAACAGCTTGCGCGCGCGGTCGTGCAGGCCGGCCGAGACCGGGCCGTGCAGCACCGCGAACGCCTCGCCGAGCTCGCGCAGGGTCTCGGGCGACGCGGTCCCCGCGTACAGCAGCGAGTAGAGCGACGTGGCGGGCGCGATCAGCTCGGTGGTGAGCAGCGCGTTGCGCTCGTCGTAGTGATGGTACTTCGGCATCCAGCGCGCGAGCTCGGCGAACGACGGCTCGTTCGCGCTCATCCAGAAGATCGCGCCTTCGATCCACATCGTCGCCGCGTCCGCGGTGCCGGGCTGCTGCGGCTCTTTCACGACGAACCCCGCGCCGCCGTTCACCTCGAGCATGACGAGCCGGTTGCGCCCGACGTACTCCGTCGCGCTCACACCCTTTTCGACCACGTCGGCGGGCGCGATCAAGCCGAGGCGGAGCAGATGGTGCACGGCGTCACGGCGCGTCAGCACGCGACCTCCTTTCGCGACGAACGCCGCGGCGACCGCCACGGCGTTCGGCAGATCGTACGGCGGCGCTCAGCGGCCGTACGGGTGGAACATTCCGGTTCGCGGACCTTGCCAGTACGGCGCGGTGACGGGATCCGCGTGCGGCTGGAACGGCCGCGCGCCGCCCGGGGTCCGGGGTTGGCATTCCACCTCCCACGTCGGCGGGCAGGTAGGATCGTGCGTGTGACAGCCCGCCGGATCTTGCGTCGGCGGGCACGCGAAGCCCGGCGTCGGGCAGTAGCGCGGAACGTTCGTCGGCGGACACGAGTCGTCGAAGATCGTCGGGCACGGACTGCACGTCGCGTTCGGCGCTTTCGATTCGCACGGGCTGTGCGGGCAGGTGCAGACGTTGATCGTCGGACAGCCGTTCGGCGGATTCGTATACGGACAGCCCTGCGGGATCATCGTCGGGCACGAAGGCTGCGTCGTCTGCGGACACGCTGGGTCCGTCGTCGGGACGTCGGCTGGTTCTTTCGAGTACATCGAATGCGCCGTCCGTCAGCCGAACGGGTTGAACATCCCGGTGCGCGGCGCGCCGGCCTGACCGGGATTTCCGCCCTGCTGGATCGTGAGCTGCGGCGTTTGGGGTGTGGTGAAGATCGTGATGGTCGGGTTGCAGACGAATCCGCCGCTCGCGACGCAGGCGGGCGTCGTCGTCGGGCACGCGCCCGGCGGCACCGTGATGCACGGATGGCACGAGACGACCGGCATCACCGTGACGCACGGATGACACGAGATCGGCGGGAACACCGTGACGCACGGATGGCACGAGACCGGCGGAATGATCGTCGGGCATAGGTGCGGCGCGCACGTGAAGTGCAGCGTGATGCACGGGTGGCACGAGACCGGCGGGATCTGCGTCGGGCACGGGATGTGCTGGGACGGGATCGCGGTCGGCGTCGGGCACGGGTGGCACGAGACCGGCGGAATCTGCGTGTGGCACGGCACGAAGTCGGACGGCGGGCAGCCGACCGTCGACGGGCACGGATGACACGACACGTTCGGCGGTCGCGAGCAGAAGTGGGAGGGCGGGCAGAGTTCCGGCGCCGTCGTCGGGCACGGGTGGCACGAGACGTTCGGCGGCCGGGACGGGATGCATAGCTCGGGCGCGTGCGTCGGACAGCCGAGCTGGGTGGGCGCGGGCTGCGGCGGCTGCGGTTCGGCCGGCTTGCCCGGATCGCCTGATCCTTGGTTCGACATGGTTCACCCCTCGAGATGGAGGCGTCCGTTACGGGCCGTCCCACGGACGGCTGGGCGGCGGTGGGGGAGCCGCGCGCTCGACGGAACCGGCAACCTATTCAACCTACGCCCGGCGACTCATCCTTCCGGGGCGGCCCGACAGCCAAACGAGCAGGTGTCATGGCTCGATGATCTAAGCGGGCTGCACGCTATCCGAGCTGCGGTCTAGCGGGGAGACGAGCGGGCAACTTGTTGGAGCACCGCTTTTTTTGATCCCTTCCAATTCGGTTCCACGGTGCCGGCCTCGAGTGCGTAACGGTTCGATCGGGTGGATTTGAGCCCGGCGTTCGAGCTGGCCGCGGTCGCTTCGCGGAGCGAGCTCCAGCGCGCGCTTCGCGGGTCGCGCGTCGGCTCGACGGCCTACGCCGTCCTGAGCGCGATCGGCCAGCAGTACGAAGGCGACGTCGCCGGCGCGGTCCGGACGCTGCGACACGCGCTGCGCAAGGCGAACGCCCCCGAGCGCTGCGAGGTCGCCGACCTGCTCGCGCCGATCCTCGTCATGCGCGAGCGCCCGGAAGAACGGGACGAGATCGCCGCGCTGACCGGCGTTCTCGAGAGCGGCGGATGGAACGCTTCGGCGCACTCGTTCCGCGCGATGCTGGCGGTCTACGCCGGTCAGCGCAGCGAAGCGCGGCGACAGCACGAGCTCTCTTCGACCGCACTCTCCGACGAAGATTCGGATATCGTGCGATTCCGCGTGCTGCAACGGCTGGCGCGCGTGTCGGTGCTGCTGCACGACTACGACCGCGCGCTGGACCTCGCCGCGAGCAGCGCCGATCTGTGCCGGAGGACGGGCGCCTGGCGTGCCGCGTCCGCTTCCTATTCGATCTTGTGCCACGTCCATCAATGCGTCACGGGCGACGTGCTGGAAACCGACCGATGCGTCCGGCTCTGGACGGAGTGCGCCCGAAAGTCCGAGGACGTCTCGTTCGAGCGCCCCGCGCTCGTAGCGGAGTTCGAGACCGCCGTGCAGCTCGGCGACGGCGAGCGCGCGCGCGCCGTCGACCGTGCCATCAAATCCCGGCTGCTTCCCGAACAGTATGCCGAGCATTTCACCTACGTGTACGCGTCGGCATTGCTGCGCGGTGTCGACGACCTTCGCGCGATGCGCTCGATCCTGCAGATCTTGCGCGACGTCCCGACGCGCTCGCGCGGAGAATGGAGCCTCTGCACCGCGTTGATCGGCCTGGCCGAGGCGGCCGAAGGCGACGACATGGCGGCGCGGCGGTCGTTCCATGCCGCCTGCGCACGTCTCGGACGGCTGCGCGCGAGCGATCCCGCGCACGAGCGGCGGCACCGCCGTTTGGCGCGTGCCGTCAGTTGCGCGGTCGGCATCATGATCGGCGACGAGGTCCGCGCGCGGCGAATCCTCGAGGCCCGCGAGTCGCAGGGCGGCGAGGGCGAGGAACGTCTGCCCGACCTGACGCGCACCGATGACCTGACTGCGGTCGACCTGCGCGTTCGCGGTGTCGCGGCCGTGCTGCAGCACGCGTGGCGCGAACGGCGCCTCGCCGCCGTGCCGGCGAACCTCACCGAGGCGGAGTTCTCGGTGCTGACGCTGCTCGCACAAGGCTGGACGGCCGGCCGGATCGCCTCGGAGACGGGGCGCAGCGTCAACACCATCTACAACCACACGCGCGCGATCCTCGGCAAGCTCGACGCGTCACGCGCTCCGGAGGCTGTCGCGCGCGCACGCACGCTAGGAATTTTGCGCTGATCCGGCGCGCTCATCGGAGCGCCTAGTCAACCTTGATCCGAGCCGCACGTCGCGGCTTTTCTATTTTCGAGCGGCACTCGCTTCGGAGGTTTGCCGCACGTGTTATCCGCTCTCATCGCCGCGATCATGATCGTCACCGCGCCTCTCGTCGCTTCAAATTCGGCGACGTCGCCCGATACGACGACCGCCGCCGCCGCGCCCGCTACGACGACGACTACGACGAATCCGCCGGCCGACTCGCCAGCGATATGTCCGACGTCCTCAACGGACTATCAGCCTCCGCTCTGCATCTGAGACGCACCGCTGCCGACGACGAACGAGAGGCCCTGCTGATCGTGCTCGACTTCTTGATGGGATCGTCCATCGACGACATCGCGACCGCGCGGCGGGGCGCTTCGCGAAGTGTCGTCGAGAACGCGCTGCGTGTCGTCATGCTGAAGTACGGATTCAGAGCTTGGCAGGAGCAAGACCCGTGATCGGGCGCGTTCCTCGCCGTCACTTGGCGGTCGTGCAGAAGCCGCCGAACGGAGGCGCTTCGATCGATCCGCTGCCCGGCCTTCACCGGCTTCGCGCCTTTGTCGTGCTCGCCGAAGAGCGAGACCTTCGCGACGCGGCGGAGCGGTTGAGGGTGACGCCGTCGTCGCTCAGCCGGCTCGTCAAGAAACTGGAGGACGAGCTGCATGCGGTCCTGTTCGAGCGGTCGCGCCGGCGCGTCGAACTCACGGCGACGGGCGAACGTCTGTTGCCGGCGGCGCGCGGCGTGATCGACTCCGCGGCGCGGCTGGTCGCCGATCTCCGAGCGGTTCCGGATACGTCCGCAGACGAGCTCAGCAAACGGCGAGTCCGCCGCGCCGGCGGACCGTGCTGAATCAGCCGGTCAGGCGCGGCTGAAGAACGGCGTTCCGGCCAGGCCGTTGATCACGAACTGGACGGCCAGCGCCGCCAGGATGATCCCGAGCAGGCGCGTCACGACGTGGATTCCCGTCTTGCCGATGATGCGCTGCAGGTACGGAGCCGCGCTCATGCACAGCCACGTGAGCGCGAGCGCCGACGCGTACGCGAGCACGACGGTCAGCACGCGCATCTCGTCGCCGTGCGTGAGCCCGGCGAGGAGCAGCACGGTCGCGATCGTGCCGGGACCGGCGATCATGGGGACGGCGAGCGGGAAGACGGCGGGGTTCTCCGCGTCGCGCGCCTCGCGCGTCTCTTCGCGCGTCTGCTTCGCGCCGGTCGGCCGCGCGAACAGCATGTCGATCGCGATCAGGAACAGCAAGATCCCGCCGGCGATCGTGAACGCCGGCAGCGTGATCCCGAGATATGCCAGCAGCGCTCGCCCGGCCAGCCCCATCGCAAGGATCACGACCGCTGCGACGATCACCGCTTCGTTCACGATCCGCTGGCGCGAACGTGTCACGTTCGCCGTCGAGACGAGCGTCAGCGGGATCATCCCGACCGGGTCGATGATCGTGATCGCGGTGGCGAACGCCGTCGCCGCGAACTGCAAGTCCACGTAGCGCTCAACCCGCGACGGCGGCCGTTTGCTGCGCACGCGACCCGCTCGTCTCGCTGCCCCGTGCAGACGCGCGCACGCGCGCGAAGGACTCTGCGACAGCGCGCACTAAGCGAGCGTCCAACAGCGTACCGCCGGGTGTAGCGCCGAGACCGCTGAGGTATGGAGATGGCCGAGCCCCGGCACAGCCCGAGGCGAGCACCCGCGAGCGTCCTTACGGACCTCGGCGGCATCGTGCTGGACCGGTATCGTTCGGGCGACCTTCGCCTTGCCGCGAAGATCGCGCTCGCCTCGCTCGCGTCGGGCGATTCGTCGACCGGGCTCGCGGAGCTGGCGGCGTACAGCGCGATCCGCACCGGCGAGGCGGCGACGCTCGACGCGGCGCTGGCCGCGCTCGCGCGGAAGCCGGACGCCGATCCGCGGACGTGGATGCGCGCCGCGTTCGAGGCGCGTCATCGCGAGTGCACCGATCGCGTCGTGCACGCGCTGCGCGAGGCGGCCGGCGCCGCTCGCGGCGGCGCGCGCACCGAGATCGCATACCATCTCGCGGTCGCGCTGTGGGAACGGCGCGAGCTGGACGCGGCGGAAGCGGTCGTCCTGGCGCACGCGGACGGCACGACAGGGTTCGGGCTCGCGCTGCTGCAGCAGATGCTCGGCTGGATCGAAGTCTCCCGCGAGCGCTACATCTTCGCCGGACGGCATTTCATCGACGCGCTCACGACGCTCGACACGGTGCGCGAGCGCGACGAATGGGCGCGGTCGCGCATCATGCACGCGCTCGCCGTCATCGCGGTCGAGACGCTCGACCTGCGCGCGCTCGGGATGCTGACCGTCCGCGAAGCGGCCGTCGGCGAAGACGCGAAGGAGTCGCTCTTCCACGTGCTGCGGAACGTCGGCTGGCTGCGGATGCTCGACGGCGACGAGAGCGGCGCGCTCGTCGAGCTCGACCGCGCGCGTGCGCTCGCGCCGACGCCCTTCTTGATCGCCGTCGCCGAAGTGAACCGCGCGGCGTACTTTCGGATTCGCGGCGAGCTCGGGACCGCGCGCGGGTACCTGCAGCTCGCCGGCGACGCGCTGCGCGGACAGCGCTGGGCGGACGCCGGACCCGACGAGCGGATGACGCTGCTCGAGTACGCGCTCGAAACGTACGCGCTCGAGCCGGCCTCGGCCGGGCCGACGCTCGCGCGCTATCTGTCGGGCGCGCGCAAGCGGCGCACCGCGCCCGCGTTCGAGCAGGACCGCCGCGAGCAGGCGGTCGAGCTGACGGCCCGCGGGGTCCTCGAAGCGCACCACAAGCGGACCACCGAAGCGGTGCGCTCGCTGCGCGAGGCGCTCGACGTCTGGGCGAAGATCGGCTACCGGTATCGCGAGACGCTCGCGGCGCTGCTGCTCGACGACGTCGCGCCGCGCGAGGAGTTCCGCGACACCGCGCGGCGCGCGACCGCGGGCGTCCCGCGAAGCTGGCTCCGGCGCGAGATCGACCGGCGCGGCGTCCGCACCGAGAGCGGATACGCGGCGCTAAGCCCCGCGGAACGCCGTGTGATGCTCGCGATCTGCGAAGGGAAGACCTCGAAGCAGATCGCCGCCGACTTCGGGCGCAGCTTCCACACGATCCGTAACCAGACGCTCAAGGTCTACGCGACGATGGGCGTGCGCACGCGCGCCGCGCTGGTCGCCGAATGCGCGCGCCTCGGCCTGTTGACGCCGATGCGCTGAGGCGAACGTACGTTCCGGCGGAGAACGGAGGACCGGGGGCGTAGCGCCGGTGTCCCGTGTTCTCGCCCGAGGTCGTCGAGCTCTCCGGCGCCTGGCCGCCGTGCCGGCGCGATCGCTGCGGCTCGACCGTCGCGCTCGCGACCGTCGAGACGCCGCGCGGCGCGATCGCGATCGCCTGCGAGAACGGCCACCACCGCGCGTACGGCAAGACCGAGGAGTTCCGGCGCGGCGGGCGCTTCGCCGGCGCGTTCAGCGCGGCCGCCGTCGCGCCGGATCTGCCGGACGACCCGCGGCTGTGCCGGCTGGAGCCGAGCGCGCGGCGGCGCGCGGAAGTCCTCGAGGACGCGGACCGCTGCGCGCTGTGCGGCACGCCGCCGGCCGAGCACCCGTACCGGCCGGAGCTCGACGTGCGCGGCGACGCGGCGGTGCTCGGATGGTTCCGGCGGCGGCGGCCGGCGGTCTACGCGGAGATCCTCGCGGCGCTCGCGATCGTCCGGCAGCGCGCGCGCGTCACGTTCGGCGACTGGCGGCTGAAGCTGCCGCAGGCGTCGCGCGACGCCGTCGTCGGCGAGCTGCGCGACTCCGCGCTGGTGAGCGTGCATCTCGTCGAGCCGGAACGGCTGGAGCGGCTGGCCGGCGTGCTGACGCAGCGCGAGCTGGAGTTCGCCGCGAACCGTCTGCTGATCGCGGCGTGCCGGCGTTGCGCCGCCGCGCGCCGCGGCGTGCGCGCGAGCCGCGAGGAGTACCTGCGCGACTACGTCGTCGCGGTGCACGGCGGCGACGAGCGGCTCGCGCGCGCCGACGCGGCGCGCTGGCGCATGATGGAGAACGTCGCGCTGCACGCCGCGCGCGTCGTCCTCCCCGCCGACGAGCCCGCTACGCGCGCCGCGCGAGGGGCGTGACGTTCTCGGGGAGCTCGACGTCGTCGAGCGATTCGTGCGGGAAAAACGCGACGACGTGCGCGGTCACGATCGTCGCGCGCGTCGCCGTCCCGTCCTGAAAGCGGTCGACCGCGATCTCGACCAGCGGCTCGCCGTTCGCGATCGCGCCGACGATCCGCGCGCGCGCGGCCTCGTCGACCAGATGCGTCCCCTTGCTCAGGATCAGGCTGTACGTGACCGCCATCGCCGCATCGTTACCGCGCGCGCCCTGCGGAACGCCTTGGGGAGAGCGTGTGACTACGCTGCGAGCGGCGCAGTCTGTGGAGAAGATCGGGTTCGGTGGATGTGTGGAAAGGCGCGCGCTACGCGGCGAACCGCCGCACGAACGCCGCGATCTCCGGCGCGACCGCGGTCCGCCAGCGCGTCCCGCTGAAGATGCCGTAGTGGCCGACGCCGTGCTGCAGCACGTTGCGCTTCCGCTCCGCCGGGATCCCGGAGCACAGGTCGTGCGCGGCGAGCGTCTGCCCCGGCGCGGAGATGTCGTCGAGCTCGCCTTCGATCGTCAGCAGCGCGGTCCGGCGGATCGCCGCCGGATCGACCGGACGGCCGTGCCAGGTCATCTGCCCGCTCGCGAGCGTCGCGCGCTGGAAGATCTCGTCGACGGTCTCGAGGTAGAACTCCGCCGGGATGTCCATGACGCTCAGGTACTCGTCGTAGAACGCGCGCCGCTTCGCCGCCGACTCGCCGTCGCCGCGCACGAGATCCTGGAAGATCTGCCAGTGCGCCTCGGCGTGCCGCTTCGGATGCATCGACATGAACGCGCCGATCTGCAGGAAGCCGGGATACACCGCGCGCCCCGCGCCGCCGTACCAGGCCGGGACGCGCATCGTCAGCTCGCGCTCGAACCACGCCAGTGAGTGCTGCTCCGCGAGCTCGGTCGGCGCCGTCGGCGCGCGGCGCGCGTCGACCGGGCCGCCCATCAGCGTCATCGTGCGCGGCTGCGCCGGATCGTTTTCCGCGGCGAGCAGCGCGACCGCGGCGAGAACGGCGGGCGCCGGCTGGCAGACCGCGATCACGTGCACGTCGGGGCCGAGCATGCGCAGGTAGTCCATCACGTACCCGACGTACTCGTTCAGCCCGAAGCGACCCGCGCTCAGCGGGATGTCGCGTGCATCGTTCCAGTCGGTGACGTGGACGTCGTGCTCGCCTATCAGCACTTCGACCGTGTTGCGGAGCAGCGTCGCGTAATGCCCCGACATCGGCGCGACCAGCAGCACGCGCGGGCGCTCGCCCGCCGCGCCCGTGTCGAAGCGGATCAGCCGCCCGAAAGGACGCTCGTCGAGCACCCGGACCGTCGCGGGCAGGTTCCACTCCGGCTTGCCGCGCCGTCGCGCGACTCCGGAGAAGACGTTCGCCGACGCGCTCAGCATGCGGCCGGTGACGGTGTAGGACAGCGGGTTGAGGGGATTTCCGAAGACCGCTTGCGTCGCCGCCGCGGACCACCGCGCGGGCGTCATGGCGAGATACGCCGCGTCGTACTGTTCGTAGAAGATAGGTTCGCCTCCAGCGGAGCTTCTTCCCAAAAGTCCAAGAAGCCGTTCCGGCTGCTTCCCAGCCGGCCATTGCGACGCGACTTCCTTGGCGAGGGGAAAAGCCCTCGCTGGTAGGAATCGGCGTTTTGCGGAGGATCATGCATGTTTGACGGACACGTCGGGCTGGTCACGGGCGGGACGCGAGGGATCGGCGCGGCGATCACGACGATGCTCGCGAAGAACGGCGCGAAGGTCGCCGCGGGCTACAGCCGCGGCCGCGAGCCCGCCGAGGCGCTCCAGAAGCAGCTCCAGGGCGAGGGAGGGCAAGTCTCCGTCCACCAGGGCCGCGTCGACTCGATCGAAGACTGCCAGCGCGTCGTCGGCGAGGTGCTCGAGCGCTTCGGCCGGATCGACTTCCTGGTCAACAACGCCGGGATCACGGTCGACAAGACGGTCCGCAAGATGACCGCCGAGGACTGGCACAACGTGCTGAACGTGAACCTCTTCGGCGCGTTCGCGATGACGAAGGCGGTGCTCGAGCACATGATCGAGCGCGGCTCCGGGCGGATCGTGAACATCAGCTCGGTGATCGGCGAGACCGGGAACGTCGGGCAGGCCAATTACGCCGCCTCGAAAGCCGGCTTGTTCGGCTTCACCAAGAGCCTCGCGCTGGAGATGTCGCGCCGCGGGATCACCGTGAACGTCGTCGCGCCGGGCTTCATCGCGACCGAGATGGTGAGCGCGATGCCGCAGGCCGCGCTCGACTCCGTCGTCGAGAAGATCCCGCTGCGCCGCCTCGGCAAGCCCGAGGAAGTCGCGCGCGTCGTGCAGTTCCTGCTCGAGGACGAATCGAGCTACATCACCGGCGCCGTGTACACGATCAACGGCGGCCTGGACATGTAGCGTTGGCGAGCACCGGCGATCGTGGCGATGCGTGGAGCGGGGTCGGAGAATTCATCCGAGCTCAGCGCGAGCTCGCCAACCTCTCGCTGCGCCAGCTCGCCGACATCGCGAAGATCTCGAACCCGTACCTGAGCCAGATCGAGCGCGGGCTTCACAAGCCCTCGGCCGATGTGCTGAAGAACCTGGCCTCGGCACTGAAGATCTCCGCCGAGACGATGTACGCCCAGGCCGGCCTGCTCGACGCCGAGGCCGGCGAGACGCCGCGCGCCGGGCCGAGCGTCGAGGACGCGATCCGGCTCGACCCGCGCCTCTCCGCCGAGCAGAAGGACACCCTGACCCGGATCTACCGCGGTTTCGTCGAGCGCACTTGACACATCTAGCACGTGCTTGGTATACTTAGCGCATGGCTACGTACATCGAAACCCTCGGCAAGCTGCAGCAGCAGAGCCTCGAGGCCCTCAAGCAGGCCCAGGCGACCCAGCTCGCCGCGCTCGGCACGATCACCGAGCTCGCCGGCGAGATCCCGGCGTTCCGCCCGGCGGCCGTCGTCGAGAGCCTCCCGACCTTCGCCGAGCTGGCCGAGCTCAACGCCGCGTTCGCGCGCAACGTCCTCGAGCAGCAGAACGCCTACGCCTCGCAGCTCGCCGGCCTCTTCACGGTCGCGAGCAAGAACGCGACCGACGCCGCTGGCCGCGCCGTCCAGTCCGCCACCGCCGCCGCCGCGAAGTAACGCCTCTTCCGGTTCACGCGAAGAGCCGCCTCGAGAGAGGCGGCTCTTGCATTAGATGCCGGCGTCGCGCAGGCGGACCAGATCGTGAACCGAGACGTTGGTGTAGCCGTGCGCTTTGAGGCGCTCGACGAACGCAACCGTGACGCCGTGGTCGCGCAGCGTGACGAGGTCGTCGGCGGAGAGGTTCTTGTAGCCCGCGC
>DATHLL010000620.1:0-3234 GCA_035488195.1 Candidatus Elarobacter sp.
GTCTTCCCGCTGAAGTAGTCGTGGATCGCGTCGATCGTCTTCGCGCCGATCTGATCGGGGTGCTGGATCGCGTCGCCGTACATCGCGCCGTTCGCGATCGCGGTGCGCGCCTCGGGCTGCGCGTCGTAGCCGACGACGGCGATCTTCCCTTGCAGCCCGGCCGCCTGGATCGACTTCGCGGCGCCGAGCGCCGAGTCGTCGTTGATCCCGAAGACGCCCTTGAGATCCTTGTGCGACTGCAGGATGTCGTCCATCGAGGAGGACGCCTTCGCGCGCTCGCCGCCGCCGTCGATGTCGGCGACGATCGTGACGCCGGAGCAGTTCGCCGCGATCGCCTGCTTGAAGCCTTTGACGCGGTCCTGCACCGAGGTCACCTCGGGCTCGTCGATGATCGCGATCGTGCCGACGTGGCCGGGGATCGCCGCGCACATCAGCTTGCCGGCCTGCGCGCCGCCCTGGACGTTGTCGCTCGCGATGTGCGAGACGACGACGCCGTCCTTCGACGCGTTGGCGATGTCGGCGGTGAAGACCGGGATGTTCGCCTTGTTCGCCTCGACGATCGCGCTGCCGATCGCCTGCGAGTCGTACGGCGTCAGGACGATCGCCGCGACCTTCTGCGAGATGAAGTCCTCGACTTGGCTCTGCTGCTTCGCGTTGTCGCGCGCGGCGTCGACGACGTTGACGGTGTAGCCGTACTTGGCCGCCTCGTCCTTCATCCCGCGCTCCATGTCCTGATAGAACTGGGCCTCGCGGTTCTGGATCGAGACGCCGATCGTCTTGCCGCCCGACGCGGCCGGGGCGCCGGAGGCGCTCGTCGTCGTGGTCGTCGTCGAGGAGGTCGACGTGTCGGACGACTTGCTGCAGCCGGCGAAGACGAGCACGGCCGCGCACGCGAGAACGAGGGTCTTCTTCATACCGTCGGACCGGATGCGGGGACCGGCGCGGGAACCCCTGCGAGCGCGACCGGGCGCCCGGAGTGCCACTTAGTTGACAATGGTTCTCAAATCCGTCGTGGTATCGAGGCAAGCGCCCGAGTTTCGTGCCCCGCACGGAACGTATCGCGAACGAGGCCGCCGTCCCCACCGCGCGCACGGCTATTATCCACAGTATCGCGAGTCACACCTGTGTACCGTGTGGAGATTGATTCGCAGGTGCCTCCGCCGGGCTACGGCGTCGAGCGGCGCCTGCTGCCGATGCTGATCCCGCCGGCGTGGTTGTCGACGTTGACGAACGCGGACTGCGGAGGACCTTGGTTCGCGCTGCCGTCGCGGTGGTCGGTGAACGTGATCGTGCAGCTCCCGCCCACGTTCCCGCCGGTGACCTTCACGGAGACCGCCGGCCCGGTCGAACTCGGGTCGAAGTCGGTGGTCGCGTAGCCGCCGCTGCTGCAGGTGTCCTGCGTCTTGGTGAACGTCCCGGTGTACGGCGAGCCGTCGGCGAGATAGTCCTGGATCAGGAAGCTCGCGCTGCCGCCCGGCGAGACGTCCAGCGCGGACGGGCTGATGACCAGCTTACCCGCGACCGGGACCGGCGTCGGCGACGGGGTCGGGCTCGGCGTGGGCGTCGGCGAGGGGGTCGGCGTCGGGGTCGGCGAGGCCGGAGGCGTCGGCGTCGGCGTCGGGCTCGGGGTCGGCGAGGGGGTCGGCGACGGGGGCGCCGAGGGATCGCCGTAGACGACGAAATCGTACGGGACGCCGGCCGAGAACGCGAACGTTCCGCTGACCGACGGGAACTGCACGTTGTAGGTCGACGCGCCGCTGCTCACGACGCCCTGGCCGGCGACGTTCATGTGCCAGCCGCTGCCGTCGTCGTACGCGAGGAAGAGCGGGGCGGTCGGCGCCCCTGGGAGCGTCAGAGAGAATCCCGGGATGGCCGTCAGCGTGACGTTCGCGTTGAACGTCATCGTGAGGTAGACGACCGGGTTCAGGCCGGTCCAGCTCGACGGCCGCCGGACGGACTGCAGCGCGCGGAAGCCGGTGATCGTCGAGTAGCTGGTGACCACGGTGACGGTCGTGCCGCCGCCCACCGTGCCGCTCGCGTTCGGGATGACGCTGCTGCCGAAGGCACCGCCCAGGAAGACCGTCTCGGCGGTCCCGGTGTACGCTTGGCTGACGGTGCTCGCGAAGCCGGGCGCCGAGGTCGGCGGCGCTGTCGGCGAGGGGGTCGGGGTCGGTGCGCTGGTCGGGACCGAGCTCGGCGGCGGGTTGCCGATGCCCGTGCCGCCACCACCGCCGCCGCAGCCGACGGCCAGCGCCGCCAGCACGAGCAGCGCAAAACGGAACCGAGCTCCCAAAGGCACCCTTCTCACAACAGGCTTGTTTTCGGCGCCCGGCCTACGAAGGCCGTCCCGCGACGTGAAGTCTTAACGTCTGTCGTGACACGGCTCGCTCGCTCCGCCCTTGCCGTTTCGCGACGCGCGCGTGATGGGCGGGTGTGCTTGCTCTCGCCTTCTCCGCGGCGGTCGCCGGGATCGACGCGCACGTCGTTCGCGTCGAGACCGACTCGGCCGCCGGCGTCCCCGCCTTCGCGATCGTCGGGCTCGCCGACCGCGCGCTGAACGAGTCGCGCGAGCGCGTCCGCGCGGCGATCGTCAATTCCGGCTTCGGCTTCCCGCCGGGGCGGCTGCTGGTGAACCTCGCCCCCGCGGACATGCGCAAGCGAGGCGTCGCGTTCGACCTCGCGATCGCGCTGGCGCTGCTCGCGACCGACGAGCAGCTCGACCACACCGCGCTGCGCGACTACGTCGCCTGCGGCGAGCTCGCGCTGGACGGGACGCTGCGCGCGGTTCCGGGTGTGCTGGCGATGGCGCTCGCCGCCCGGCGCGCCGGGTTCGAGCGCATCATCGTCCCCGAGGCGAACCGCGACGAAGCGGCGCTGGTCGGCGGGCTCGACGTGTACGCCGTGCCTGCGCTGTGCGATGCGATCGCGGTGTTGCTGGGAAACGGTGCGAAGTTCCGGCGGCGCGGAACGACCGTGCTCGACGCGGGCGACCGCGCGGCGTCGGGCGACTTCGCCGACGTGAAAGGACAGACGCTGGCGAAGCGCGCGCTCGAGATCGCCGCGGCCGGCGGGCACAACGTCGTGCTCGTCGGGCCGCCGGGCTGCGGCAAGACGATGCTCGCGCGCCGGCTGCCGTCGATCTTGCCGTCGATGACGACCGCCGAGGCGCTCGACGTCACTAAGATCCACAGCGTCGCGGGCCTGCTCGGAAAGCGGCCGCGCGTCGTCGCGACG
>DATHLL010000621.1:0-2603 GCA_035488195.1 Candidatus Elarobacter sp.
GATCGACAAGGGCGAGAAGCTCGAGAGCCTGCTCGGAAAAGCCGCGATCGCGAACACGAAGCTCGCCTATCAGCGCTTTCTCAAGCTGTTCGGCGGCGAGCGCTTCGCCGCGCTGAAGGCGAAGGGCGCGCACGTGCAGCGCCCGCTGTGGGCGTCGACCTCGACCAAGAACCCGGCGTATCCCGACCTGATGTACGTCGAGTCGCTGGTCGGGCGCGACACGGTGAACACCGTGCCGCCGGCGACGCTCGACGCGGTCGTCGATCACGGCAACGTGCGGCCCGACACGGTGACCGAGGACCTCGACGGCGCGCGCGGTGTGATCGAGGCGCTCGGCAAGGCCCAGATCTCGCTCTTCGACGTCACCGAAGAGCTGGTCGGCGAGGGCGTCAAGTCGTTCGCCGACTCGTTCGACGCGATGCTGCACGCGATCGAGGAGAAGCTCGAGAAGCTGCGCCAGGGGACGCCGCCGAAGGTCGTCGTCGGCGCCTCGGACGAGGTGTGCGCGCGGATGGACGACGCGCTCGACCAGCTCGCGCGCGGCGACTTCCTGCACAAGCTCTGGGCCCACGATCCCGCGCCGTGGTCGAGCGATCCGGCGCACGCCGAGATCATCAAGCACGCGCTGGGATGGGTCGACATCCCGCAGCAGACGCACGCGCAGAGCGGCGAGCTGCGCGACTTCGCGCACGCGTGCGCGAAGCGCTTCGACCACGTCGTCGTCCTCGGGATGGGCGGCAGCTCGCTGGCGCCCGACATCCTGCGCGCGACGTTCGGCAAGACGCCGGGCTTCCCGGCGCTGCACGTCCTCGACTCGACGGACCCGCAGCAGATCAAGGCGCTCGACGAGAGCATCGACGTCGCGAAGTCGCTGTTCATCGTCGCCTCGAAGTCGGGGACGACGACCGAGCCCGACGCCTTCTTCCGCTACTTCTTCCAGCGCGTCCAGCAGACCGTCGGCGCGGCCAACGCGGCCGACCACTTCATCGCGATCACCGATCCGGGGACGAAGCTCGAGCAGGAAGCGAAGGACACGAAGTTCCTGCGCGTCTTCACCAACGATCCGAACATCGGCGGCCGGTACTCGGCGCTCTCGTACTTCGGGATGGTTCCGGCGGCGCTCGCCGGCTACGACGCCGCCGGGATCCTCGACCGCGCGATCAACGCGATGCACGCGAACGCGCAGACGGTGTCGGCGTTCGACGCGCCGGGCGTGCGGTTCGGCGCCGCGATCGGCTCGCTGGCGAAAAACGGGCGCGACAAGCTCACGATCGTCGCGCACCCCGCGGTACGCGCGTTCGGCGCGTGGGCCGAGCAGCTCATCGCCGAGTCGACCGGGAAGTCGGGGATCGGAATCGTCCCGGTCGACGGCGAGCAGCTCGGCGAGCCGCGCGCGTACGGCGACGATCGCGTCTTCGCGTACGTCGGATCGACCCTCCCGGACGACGACGAGACCGTCGCGCGCCTCGCGGAGCTCGAGAAAGCCGGGCATCCGGTGATCCGGCTCTCGATGGGCGAGAAGCTCGACATCGGCGAGCAGTTCTACACCTGGGAGATCGCGACGGCGGCCGCCGGCGCGGTGCTCGGGATCGACGCGTTCGACCAGCCGAACGTGCAGGAGTCGAAGGACAACACGAAGCGGCTGCTCGGCGAGTTCGCCTCGGCCGGAAGCTTCTCCGAGCCCGAGCCGCGCGTGCGCGCGAACGACGTGCTCGTCTACCCGCTGAGCGGCTCGCACGGCGCGGCGCTCGGCACCGACCTGCAGTCGGCGGTCGCGGCGATCGCCGAGCAGATCAAGCCCGGCGACTACGTCGCGTTCAACGCGTACGTCCCGATGGACGAGGACGACGAAGCGGCGCTGCAGCGCTGCCGCACGACGGTGCGCGACGCGCTGCACGTCGCGACGACGGTCGGCTTCGGCCCGCGCTTCCTGCACTCGACCGGCCAGCTCCACAAGGGCGGATCGAACGAGGGCGTCTTCTTCCAGGTGACCTACGATCCGCCGTTCGATCTCCCGATCCCCGGGATGGTCGGGTTCCGGACGCTGCAGCGCTCGCAGGCGCTCGGTGATTTCGAGTCGCTCGACAAACGCAACCGGCGCGGGATTCGCGTCCACTTCCCCGGCGATCCGAAGGCCGGACTGGAAGCGCTCGCGTCCGCGCTCGAAGCCGCCGTCAGCGCGAAGGCGTAGCGCGATGCAGCTCGGGATGATCGGTCTCGGCCGCATGGGCGCGAACATGACCACGCGCCTCATTCGCGGCGGCCACAGCGTCGTCGCGTACGACCGCGATCCGGCGGCGGTGCAGCGCACCGAAGGCGACGGCGCGACGGGCGCCGGCTCGCTGCAAGACCTGGTCTCAAAACTGACGCCGCCGCGCGCCGTGTGGATCATGGTACCGGCCGGCGCGCCGACCGACTCGACGATCAACGATCTGCTCGGAATCCTCCAACAGGGCGACGTGATCATCGACGGCGGCAACTCGCGCTGGACCGACTCGAAGGAACGCTACGCGCGCTGCAAGGAACGCGGCGTCTCGTTCGTCGACGCCGGGACGTCGGGCGGCGTCTGGGGGCTCGCGAACGGCTACTGCCTGATGGTCGGC
>DATHLL010000622.1:0-2315 GCA_035488195.1 Candidatus Elarobacter sp.
CACGACCCGCGTTCCCCGCACGGTCAACGCCGAGCTGGCCGAGCTGGTCGGCTATTTCATGGGCGACGGCTCACTTCACGCGAAGGGCCTGCGGTTCTGCATCGCCGCAGGCGACCATGACGTGCTGGAGCGGCTCTCGCACACGATCCGGGATCTCTTCGGTATCAAACCGATCGCTACGCCGAAGGAAGGCTACATCGAGCTGGCCGCTCATTCGGTCGCGCTCACCCTTTGGTGGGAAGCGTGCGGCTTCGCGAAGCTGCCGCCTTCACAGGATCACCGCGGCAAAGGATACGTTCCGCGGATCCCCGACGCGATACTCGCGACGAACGACGCCGAGGTCTACGGCGCCTTCGTGCGCGGGGTCTTCGAGGCGGACGGTACCGTGACGAACGGCGCCGCGTGCTGGTCGACGGTGAACCGCACGTTCTCCGAAGACGTTAAGAGCGTCATGCTGGCGCTGGGGATCCCGACGAGCACGAAGATCGACACGAGCGGCTGGGGCCAGAGCGATCTGTTCGTGCTGCGCGTGCGAAACGCGACGTACGCACAGGCGTTCACCGAGCACATCGGCTTCATCGGCGCCCGCAAGCGGAACGCCGTCAAGCCGTCCCAGACGTGGCAGGCGACGAAGGGCGATCAGGTGTTCCTGCCCGATTCGATCGTGCGCGAGCTCGTCCCGACGAGCAGCGACCTCTACGCTCGCACCCAGCTCTACCGGTACCGCCACGACGGCGCGGTGAGCCGCGCGACCGCGACCGCGCTGCTGGAACGCACCGAGCACCCGCGCATCGCTTCGGCGCTCCAATTCTTCTACGACCGCGTCGCCACGAACGAAGACGGCGGCGAGCAGCTCACCTACGACCTGTCGGTGCCGGCGAACGTCACGTACATCGCGAACGGCTTCATCTCGCACAATACGATCGGCCTCGTGATGGATTGCGACACCACGGGGATCGAACCGGACTTCGCGCTGGTGAAGTTCAAGAAGCTCGCCGGCGGCGGCTACTTCAAGATCGTCAACCAGTCTGTCGAGCCGGCGCTGCGGCGTCTGGGCTACAACAACGAGCAGATCGCCGCGATCGAGACGTTCGCCAAGGGGACGAACACGCTCGAAGGCGCACCGCACATCAACCGCGCGACGCTCAAGGCGAAGGGCTTCGACGACGAGGCGCTCGCGAAGATCGAGGCGCAGCTCGCCGGCGCGTTCGAGATCGGGTTCGCGTTCAACCAGCACGTGCTCGGCGAGGAGTTCTGCCGCACCCAGCTCGGGATGACGACCGAGCAGCTCGCCGACTGGAACCACTCGATCCTGCGCGACACGCTCGGCTTCACGCAATCGCAGATCGAGGAGGCCTCGGACGTGATCTGCGGCCGGATGACGCTGGAAGGCGCGCCGTTCCTCAAGGACGAGCACCTGCCGGTCTTCGACTGCGCGACCCCGTGCGGCAAGCACGGCGCGCGGTACATCCGCCCGCTCGCGCACGTGGACATGATGGCCGCGGCGCAGCCGTTCATCTCGGGCGCGATCTCGAAGACGATCAACCTCCCGCAGACCGCCACGATCACGGACGTCAAGGAAGCGTACCGCTACTCGTGGGAAAAGATGGTCAAGGCGGTCGCGCTCTACCGCGACGGCTCGAAGCTCTCGCAGCCGCTCGCCGCGAGCTACGACGTCGGCGACGACGAGAGCTACGACGAGCCGCAGTCGGCCTACGAGAGCCCGGTCCAGATCGCCGAGCGCGTCGTCTACCGCTACATCGCGAAGCGGCGGCGGATGCCCGACCGGCGCGGCGGCTACACCCAGAAGGCGGTCGTCGGCGGACACAAAGTCTACCTGCGCACCGGCGAGTACGACGACAAGACGCTCGGCGAGATCTTCATCGACATGCACAAGGAGGGCGCCGCCTTCCGCAGCCTAATGAACAACTTCGCGATCGCGGTCTCGCTCGGTCTCCAGCACGGCGTCCCGCTCGAGGAGTACGTCGACGCGTTCACCTTCACGCGCTTCGAGCCGAACGGTCCGGTCGTCGGACACCAGAACATCAAGATGGCGACCTCGATCCTCGACTACATCTTCCGCGAGCTCGCCGTGAGCTATCTCGGCCGCTACGACCTCGCGCAGGTGCAGCCGTCTCAAGCGCTCGACGCGATGGGCCCCGAACCGGAGTACATCGCCGAAGAAGACACCGGCGAGGTCCACTACGTCGCCCCGACCGCGATCCCGCCGAAGGCCTCGGCGCCCGCGATGGTCACCCGCACGCCCGAACCCGTCGCCGCGGTTGCGGCGCCGGTGCCGGTCGCTGCCGGTGCGG
>DATHLL010000623.1:0-3919 GCA_035488195.1 Candidatus Elarobacter sp.
CCTCGCCGTTCGAGCGCTTCATCGAGCGCTGGAACCTCGACAACGGGCCGATCACGTTCTACCTCACCAACGAGATCCCGCAGGAGTACCGCGCGACGGTGCGCCGCGGAATCCTGGCGTGGAACGACGCCTTCGCCAAGATCGGGCACCCGAACGCGATCGTGGTGAAGGATCCGCCGTCCGACCCGGGCTGGGACCCCGACGACGCGCGCTACACGACGGTTCGCTGGATCACCAGCGATCAGCCCGACTTCAGCGCGTACAGCCCGCACGTGAGCGATCCCGACACCGGGCAGATCATCCGCGCCGAGGTCGTGATCGACGGCGAGTCGCTGCGCTCGATCAAGCGCGGCTACGTCGAGCGCGTCCAGCCGGCGCAGCGCGCGCGCACGAACGCGTATGCGCTCGAACTGAACGGCTCCGGCGTGCCGGCGCTCGCTGCGCTCGACCCGGACAACGCGGACCCGGCCGGCGCCGAGCAGACGCAAGAGTGCTCGCTCGAGGAGGACTCCGTTGCGCAGGCCGCGCTCGGGACGCTCCTGCTCGCGCAGAACCCGCGCGCGAGCGTGGCCGACCGCGAGCGGTACGCGCAGCAGTGGCTGTACAGCACCGTGATGCACGAGGTCGGCCACACGCTCGGCCTGCGCCACAACTTCGAGGGCTCGACAGCGTACTCGTACACCGAGCTGCACGACCCCTCGTTCACCCGCGCGCACAGCACCACCGCGTCGGTGATGGACTACACACCGGCGAACATCGCGGCGCCCCGCGAGCGGCAGGCCGACTACTTCCCGACGAAGCTCGGCACGTACGACCTGTGGGCGATCGAGTACGGCTACCGCGCGTTTCCCAACGTGCGCTTCAGCGCCGACGAAGCGGTCCCGCTGGCGCGGATCGCCGCGCGCTCGACCGAACCGGGTCACGCATACGGGACCGACGAGGACGCGACGCAGCTCTCGATCGATCCGCGCATCCAGCGCTTCGACCTCTCGAGCGATCCGCTCGCGTACGTCAACGAGCAGTTCCGCGTCGACGGCGACGTCGCCGCGCGGCTGACGCGCCCGTTCCCGGGCGACACGCGCTCGTACCCCGACATCCGCGCCGGGCTCGTCACCGTGCTCAACAGCGAGCTGAACAACGCCGCGCTCGCCTCGAAGTTCGTCGGCGGGATCTACACCTCGCGTGCGCACCGCGGCCAGCGCGGCGCGACGCTGCCGTTCACCTCGATCCCGCGCGCACAGCAGCGGCGCGCGTTCGACCTGCTCGACCGCTACGTCTTCAGCTCGCAGGCGTTCCGGTTCTCCCCGGAGCTGCTGAACGCGGCCGCGCCGACGCGCTACGGGATTCACTGGGGCGCGAACGGCGTGCGGCGGAGCGACTTTCCGATCCGCGAGGTCGTCGCCGAGCTGCAGGACGACGCGATCGCCGACCTGTTCTCGCCGGCGAATTTGGCGCGGATCGGCGATCAGGAGCTGAAGGTCCGCTCGGCGAGCGAGACGATGACGCTGGCCGACCTGTTCGCGTGGACGAACGCGGCGATCTACGACGACGTCGGCCGCGGCTCGATCGCACCCGCGCACCGCGAGCTGCAGCGCCGCTTCGCCGACCTGCAGATGCAGATCGTGCAGTTGCCCTCGGTGTTCGCCGATCAGCTCGACCTGCCGCGCGAGACGCAGTCGCTCGCGCGCTACAACCTGATCAAGCTCGCCTCGCGGCTCGACGGCGCGGTCGCGTCGGCGCGCGACGAAGGGACGCGCGCGCACCTCGTCGACCTGCGCGTGCGCGTCAACGGCGTGCTGCACGCGACGAACATCCGCTCGATCTGACGGCACGGTTCGTACCGTAGCGGTACCTGTGTGATCGGCGACACCCGTCGGATTCATGGAATCCTCACGGGTCTCGCCGATCACCGGAGACATGAAACGGATTTCAGCGCTTCTCGGCGGCGCCGTTCTCGGCGTCGCCGTCCTCGCGGCGTGTGGGGGTGGAGGCGGCGGCTCAGGGACGAGCGCCCCGGGCGGACCGATCCCGCCCGGCGCGACGCCGACCCCGGCCGCCGCGCCGAGCACGCAGGCCTTCTCCGCGAGCGACGCCGCGACGATCCCCACCCCGGTCCCCGGCGCGACGAGCGTCCCGGTGCCGCTCCCCTCGGATCCCAGCGGCGCCTCCGCGACCGCGGTCCTGCCGACGAGCGCGAGCGTCCCGACCGACGCGACGGTCGCGGCGACGTACTCGACGACCGCCGACGCGTCGGTCCCCGCGCTCTCGTCGCTGCGCAAGACGTCTGCGCTGCGTGGCGCGCGCGACGACAACAAGAACAGCGCGATCGTCTACCTCAAGCTGCAGTTCTCGGCCGACGTCAGCATGCCGCAGGCGCCGGGCTTCACGTTCGTCGTCCCCGGCGCGCTGCCGACCGGCGGCGTGAGCTACTGGCTCGCGTTCCTCGATCCGCTGCGCACCGCGGCGGGCTGGCAGAAGGGCTTCGAGGGTCCGGCGACCGTCGCGAGCGCGCAGACCGCGAGCGGCAAGCCGGCCACGACGCTGACGTTCGCGTCGAACGGTCAGCCGATCACGTTCGTCGCCGGCCAGTCGTATTATTTCGCCGTTATCGCGGTTCCGGCGAGCACGGCGACGCCGACGCCGGTTCCGTCGACGGTGCCGACGAACCCGCCGCACGACGCGAAGCCGGCGCCGGTCCTCGCCTCGCCGGCGAACGTGCAGTTCGCGGCGGTCACCGCCTCGCCGGTTCCGGTCACGTTCTCGCAGCAGGGCTTCACCGGAACGTTCCAGCTCCGTGGTGACTGCACCGGAATCGTGAACACGAGCGGCGCGAGCCCGACGTTCACGATCACGCCGATCGGGCAAGGACGCTGCGTGCTGATCGGTCTGGGCGACCGCGGCGCGAGCGCGGTGGTGCACGTCGGCGTCGTCACGCCGTTCGAGACGCCGCACCCGCAATCGTCGCCGTCGCCGAAACCGACCGACGCACCGACGACCGCGCCGACCAACGCGCCGTCGCACTCGCCGGAACCGGTAGCGTCGAAGTCGCCGGAACCGGAACCCTCGAGGTCGCCGGAACCCGAGCCCTCGCACACGCCGGGGACGGAGCCGTCGCACTCGCCGCAACCGACGAGCGCGCCGTCGAGCGAACCGTCGCACTCGCCGGAACCGTCGCACTCCCCGAGCCCGACGCCGACACCCGGGACGAATTCGAAGACCTGACGCGACGCGGCGCCCCGAACGGAACCACGCGACGAGGCGGTGAACCATCACCGCCTCGTCGTCGCGTTCACGGGCGCGTCAGGCTGAGCGGGATCGGAACAGACGACGATGTTCCGTCCGAACGGCTCGCGATCAGCGTCGTCGTCATGGTCGTCTCGCTGGTCGGCACCGCGGTCGCCGGGAACGGAAACGTCGCTTGCCACTGGCCGACGCCGGTTTGGCTCAGCCCGATCGTTTCGGCGCCGATCCTGAGCTTCACGGCGCTCGCGTTCGTCGTCGTGACCGCCGCGATATGAACCGACGTCCCGTTCGCGACGACGGTCGGTGAGAGCGTCGCGTAGAAGATCTGCACGGGATCGCTGGGCTTCGCGAAGTTGCTCTGCGGCGGCGAGCCGAACGTGAAGACGTTCGTCTGAGCGAACGCGCTCGGCGACGGCGCCGGCGTCTGCACCGGGTTCTCGGGAGCGGCCGCCGGAACGGTCGTGCTCGCCGCCGGAGCCGGAGTCGTGGCGGCGACCGAAAGCGCGGGCGCGCCCGGCGTTCGCGGTGCGGGGAACTGCCCGCTCGGTGGCGGGAGGTGCGTGTTCGGCGGCAGCGTCGGCAGCGCCGACGGCGTCGGGATCGCGCGGATCGGCGGACCCGACAGCACGGATGTCCCGGGTTTGACGACGTGCGGCGTGACGACGATGATCAGCTC
>DATHLL010000624.1:0-3730 GCA_035488195.1 Candidatus Elarobacter sp.
GGCGTGCGCGGCGAGACGACGATGCACCGCGTCTTCGGCCCCGGCCGTCCCGCGAGCATCGCCGTCTCCGCCAGCGGACCGTTCCGCGCCGACGGCGCGAGCGCCGACCAGGTGCGCGTCGAGGCACGCGACGCGTGGGGCCATCGCGCCGCCGCCGGGAGCGTCGTGCAGATCCTGCTCGTGCAAGGCGATGCGAAGCTCGAGCGCGTCGCGAGCGCGAGCGCCGCTGCCCCGAGCGCGGCCTCCGTCGCGTCGCCGGTCCCGCTCGCGACCTCGTCACCGGGCTCCGCCGGCGTCACCGCGAGCCTGCAGCGCGTCGACGTCACGCTCGACGCCGACGGCGCGGCCGTGGTGCGGCTGATCCCGGGGCTCACCCCGGGCGCCGTCGTGCTGCGCGCCGAATGCGGCGACGTCACCGGCGAGACGCGTCTGTTCCTCGCGCCGAACCTGCGCAAGCCGTTCGTCACCGGGCTGGTCAGCGCGGGCGCCGGCGCGGTGCCGGGGATCCCCGGCGAAGCCGACGGCGAGCCGAACGGCGCGGCCTCGCGCCGCGGCCGGATCGCGATGTTCGGGACCGGCGCGATGGGCAAGTCGCTGGCGACGTTCGCGTACGACAGCGCCGACACGCTCGAGCGCACGCCGCAGTACGGCGGCGCGCTCGGGACCTACAACGGCGATCCGAGCGACAAGCCGTACACGATCACCGGCGACGCCAGCGTGCGGCGCGACGACGCGCTCTCGCGCGACCGCTTCTTCGGGCGCCTCGACAGCGGCCGCACCACCGCGATGTGGGGCGAGTTCCGCGCGGTGACCGGGAGCGCGACCAGCCCGCTCGGCGGGTTCGACCAGCTCGTCGACGGCGCGAAGCTCGACCTCGGCGGCGAGCACCGGCGCGCGACGCTCTTCGCCGCGCGCAACGACGTCGGCTACGACCGCCGCGTCTTCGCGCCGACCGGGCTCGCCAACGGCGTCTCGCTGCGCAGCGGGATCGTCGTCGGCTCCGAGGTCGTGATCCTCGCGACGATCGACGCGCGCACGGGCGCGGTGATCGCGCAGAACGCGCTGACCCGCGGGATCGACTACTCGATCGAGTACGCGACCGGACAACTGCACTTCATCGAGATCCCGCTCCCGCTCGACGCGGCGTTCAACCCGCAGCAGATCGTCGTCACGTACGAGTACGACGCGCCGGGGAACACCGCGAAGACGATCGGCGGGCGCGCCGAGACGGCGTTCGGCGCGAACCACGCGATCAAGCTCGGCCTCGGCTACGTGAACGACACGACGGGCGCCGGGAACGTCGCGCTCGCGACGCAGGACCTCGGCGGCAGCTTCCGCGGCGGCGCGTGGCAGATCGTGCACGCGTCGAGCAGCGGCTCGCTGCTCGCGACCTCGGCCGACGCGCCGCTGACCGCGAACGGCGGGAGCGCGCTGCACGGCTCGTTCACGCGCGCGATCGGACCCGACCGCATCGCGCTGACGTACGACCGCACCGACACCGGCTACAACGATCCGTTCGGCGGGCTCTCGACGCCGGGCTTGCTCAACGAGCGCCTGACGTACGGCCACAAGTACGCGGGCGGGCTCGGCGAGCTCGCGTTCGACTTCGGCCACCAGGCGAACACCGGGATCGGGATCGCGGGCAGCACCGAGACGACCGCGGCGCTGCGGACGCGCCGCGCGATCACCAAGCGCTTCACGCTCACCGCCGCGGTCGAGCGCCGCATCGCGACCAGCTCCGCCGCGGGACCGTCGCTCGCGACGGCGACGCCGGTCACGACGCTCCCGGTCGGGTTCGTCCCGCCGCCGGGCTCGTCGCTCGCGGGATACCAGCCGGCGGCGAACCAGTCGTCGACCCAGGCGTCGATCGGCGCCGACTGGCGCGCGAGCGGCGCGCTCGACGTCAGCGTCAACCGGCTGCAGACGATCGGCGGCCAGAACGACGTGCAGCCCTCGCAGACCGACGCGCAGATCACCTACGATCTCGGCAAGGGCGGCCGCGCGTTCTTGCGCGAGCGCTGGAGCGCGGCGCCGGTGCAGAGCTTCGCCGCGGCGACGCAGTCGTTCACCGCCGCGACCGGCGGCACGCGCGCGGCCGAGCTCGGCTTCGAGCGGCGGCTCGGCAACGCGACGACGCTCGACACGTCGTACCTCGTCGACCACACCGCGAACGGCGGCGACGTCTTCGCGACGATGGGCGTGCGCGAGAAGCTCTCGTTCGGGCGCACCAAGGGCGACGCGTTCTTCCAGCACGCGACCGCGGCCGGCGCGAGCGCCGGCGGCGGCGGCTTCGACCTGTACGGCCTGACGCTCTCGTACGCCGATCCGGCGAGCAAGTTCCGCGCCAGCGCCTCGACGCAGCTCCGCACCGGCAACGGCGCGGGCGTCTCGGTCTCGCTCGCGGCGACCGGCGCGATCTCGCCGGATCTCTCGCTGTTCGCGGCGATCAACGACGCGAGCGCGCTCGGCAGCCGGCAGTCCGACGAGCGCGTCGGGCTCGCCTGGCGCCCCTCGCGCAGCGACGCGGGCGTCACGCTGCTGCAGTTCGAGCGAACCGACGGCAACGCGGGGCTGACCGACACGCAGAGCGGCGTGATCTCGCTCGAGCAGGTGCTGCACGTTCGCTCGCGCACCGACGTCGTCGGCCGCTACGCGTACAAGCTCGACGGTGACTCGTACTACGAGGCGCACAGCTCGCTGGCCGGGCTGCGCGTCGACCAGCGGATCGGCTCGCGGCTCGATCTCGGCGCCGAGGCGCGCCGCGCGAACGTCGCCGGGATCGACGGCAGCGCGGTGACCGCGTTCGCGGTCGAAGGCGGCGTGCGGGTGGGCGACGTCACGCGCGTCGGCGTCGGCTACAATCTCAAGGGGACCGCCGATCCGTCGCTCGCGACGACGCCGACGCGGAAGGGCTGGTACGTCACCGTCACCAGCGTCGTCGACCGGATCTTCGGCTGGGGCAAACGCTGATGCGCCGGGTCGTCGCGCTGCTGACCGCAATCGCGATGACCGCGGCGCTCGTCGTCGCCGTTCGCGAGCCCGCCCGCGCCGCCGCGCTCTGCGCGACGCCGGGCCGCGACGGGAGCCCGACGATCACCGGCGTGGTGAACACGTATTTCCCGGCGACCGCGAGCGCCGCAGCCGGCGGCACGTCGATCACGCTGGGGGCGCACGCGACCGGCGACGCGGGGGTCGCGATCGCGACCGGCGACCTGCTGCTGGTGATCCAGATGCAAGGCGCGACGTTCAACGCGTCCAACTCGTCGGCGTACGGCGACGGCAGCACCGGGAGCGGCTACACCTCCGCGACCGCAGGGACGTACGAGTACGTCGTCGCGAACGGCAACCTCGCGACGACCGGCGGGACGCTCGCGATCAAAGGAACGAACTCCAACGGCCTGATCCACGCGTACACCGCCTCGGGCAGCTCCCGCTTCCAGGTGATCCGCGTTCCGCAGTACTACGCGCCGACGATCGGCGCGTCGCTCACCGCGCTGGCGTGGAACGGGACGGCGGGCGGCGTGCTCGTGATCGACTCGGCGAACTTGATGTCCAGCGGCGGCGCGACGATCAGCGTCGACGGCGAGGGCTTTCGCGGCGGCGGCGCGCGCCAGCTCGCCGGCGACAACACCGCCGCGAACGGCGACTACATGAGCTCGAACGCGAAGAACGCGCACGGCCAGAAAGGCGAGGGGATCGCAGGGACGCCGACCTACGTCTACAGCTCCGT
>DATHLL010000625.1:0-2755 GCA_035488195.1 Candidatus Elarobacter sp.
GCGTATTTCGACTCCCTCGTGCCGGACCCGGCGGCCCTGGACGCCGGCCTGCGCGACGGGCGTTACGTCCGCGACGAACGGCTGAAGCACGCCCTCAGCGGTTGAGCACCGGCCCGTCCGGTAACCGTGGCCTGCCGTACCATAGGCCCCTGGTACGAATTTACTTCGACACGACCTCCACGTTGACGTCGATAGTCACGTCGTTACCCGCGATGAGCGAACCGCCCGGCGTCGTCTTGCCCCAGTTCAGACCCCACTCGCGCCGGTCGAGCGTCGCGGTCGCGTTGTAGCCGACGTGCGTGCGGTTGCGCGCGTCGGTCATCTTGCCGATCTCCTTCGCGCTCAGCGTCACCGGCTTGGTGACGCCGTGCATCGTCAGATCGCCCTGAACGGTGAACGACTGCGGCGTCCCGCTGACGCTCTTCGAGACGAACGTCATGGTGGGGTACTTGTCGGTGTCGAACCAGTCGGCGGAGCGCAAGTCGCGGTCGCGGTCGGCGCTCTGCGTGTCGATGTCCTTCGCGCTGAACGTCACGCTGATCGCGGTCGGCAGGCCGTTCGCGCCGACGGCGACGGTCCCGCCGGTGACCGGGACCTTCCCGCTGACCCGCGAGATCGCAAGGTGCGTCACGGTGAAGGTCGCCTGGGTGTGATTCGGGTCGACCGCGTAGTCGGCGGCCAGCGCCGGTGCGGCGAGCGCCGCGACGAACGCGGCGGCGAGGAACGGACGGAGCAACGAAGCCTCCTTCGAAAGCGGGCTCGGCGTCATCCTACGCCGCGACCATGAGAAAACTCTGACCCGGGCGGCGCGCGAGGAGCGCGAGCCCGCCCGCGAAAAGCGCCGTGTGATGCTGTTCTTGAACGCACGTTTCGCCGCCGTCGTTGCACTGGCCGCGCTGCTGGGCGCCTCGCCTGCCCCGTCGGCGGGGCCGGCCGCGCAGCCCGCGGGGCCGAATACCGCGGCCCCGCAAGGGAGCGGCGACGACGCCTACGCCGCGCTCGCGAAAGCCTACTTCGACGAAGCGTTCAAGGCCGCGCCGGTCAACGCGACCGCGACCGGGATCCATACGTACGACGACCGGCTCGGGTCGTACGGCGCCGCCGACTATGCGGCGCAGATCGCGCGCGATCACCGGTACCTCGACAAGCTCGGCGGGATTGATCCCGGCTCGCTCTCGCCGCGGGTCGCGCTCGACCGGCGGATGCTGGAGAACGCGCTCTACGACGACCTGCTGCTGAACGAGTCGATGCAGGTCTGGAAGCACCAGCCCGACGGCTACGTGCAGACCGCGAGCGGCGGGATCTTCGTGCTGATCTCGCGCAGCTTCGCGCCGCCCGCGGTGCGGCTGCGCGACGCGAGCGCGCGCGAGGAGCAGATCCCGCGGCTGCTCGCGCAGGCGCGCGCGAACCTGACCGCGGTCGACAAGGACACCGCGACGATCGCCGCCCAAGACGCCGACGGCGGCGTCGACCTGCTCGCGAAGACGGTCCCCCAGGCGTTCCGGGGTGCAGGCGACGCCGCGGCGCAGGCGCGCTTCCGCCGCTCGACCGCGACCGCGGTCACCGCGATGAAGAGCTTCGCCGCGTACCTGCGCACGCGCTGGGTCGCGCACCCGCAAGGCACCTTCGCGATCGGCGCGGCGAACTACAGCGCGCGGCTGAAGTACGAGGAAGGGATCGACATCCCGCTCGACCGGTATCTCGCGATCGGGCAGAAGGCGTTCGACGAGACGCACGCGGCGATGGTCGCGACGGCGAAGCGGATCGACCCGCACGCGAGCACGCAGCAAGTCCTCGCGCGGCTCTACAAGGTCCATCCCGACTCGGCGCACCTGCTCGGCGCGGCGCAGGGGGACCTCGTGAAGCTGCGCGCGTTCGTGATCGCGCATCACATCATCGACCTGCCGCCGGACGCCGACATCAAGGTCACCGCGACGCCGGAGTTCCTGCGCGCGACCACCGAGGCGTCGATGGACGCGCCCGGGCCGCTCGAGCGCGTCGCGACGCAGGCGTACTACAACGTCACGCCGGTCGACCCGCACGACCCGCCGAAGATCCAAGAGCAGTACCTGGAGGCGTTCAACGACTTCGAGCGTCCGATCATCTCGGCGCACGAAGTCTATCCCGGCCACTTCGTCAACTTCACCGTCGACAAGCACCTGCCGCTGACGCTGACCGAGAAGCTCCTCACCGCGACCTCGTTCGTCGAGGGCTGGGCCCACTACGACGAGCAGATGATGGTCGACGAGGGCTGGGGGAACGGCGACCCGCGCGTGCGCCTGATGCAGTTGCGCGAGGCGATCTGGCGCAACGCGCGCTTCGTCGCCGGGGTGAAGATGCACACCCAAGGGATGACGGTCGCGCAGGCCGAGACGTTCTTCCGCGAGGGCGCCTTCCTCGACCCGGCGAGCGCGCGCGCCGAGGCGAAGCGCGGCACGCAGGACGCGACCTACGGCTACTACACGCTCGGCAAGATGGAGATCCTCAAGCTCCGCGCGGACTACAAGAAAAAGATGGGAAGCGCGTACACCCTGGCGCGCTTCCATCACGACCTGCTGCAGTACGGCGATCCGGCGATCCCGCTGCTCCGTCCGCTCCTCCTCGGAGCGGACGACGACGGGAAGATTCTGCCCGAGCTCTAGCTTACGGGTTGACGGTCACGGTCAGCGTCGCGGCGGTCCCGGTCTGCGGGACGAAGTTGATCTGACAGGTCCCCGAGGCGTTCCCGTACAGCGTCACGGTGAACGACTGCGGG
>DATHLL010000626.1:0-5006 GCA_035488195.1 Candidatus Elarobacter sp.
GATCGTCTGCAGCGTCTGCGAGACCGCGTTCGCGAGCAGCAGCCCGCGCGCGCCGAGCGAGGGCAGCCAGAGCACCGAGAGCAGCACGTTGAGCGCGACGGTCGCGATCGAGATCCCGATCGCGGTCCGCACGACGCCGCAGGCGTACAGGCAGCGGGTCAGCACGACGTTCGCGGCGAGCGCGACCAGCCCGACCGCGGCGTACGGCAGGAGCTGCGCGCACAGCACGGTCGCGACCGGGGTGAACGCGCCGCGCTCGAAGAGCGTCTGCACGATCGGCCCGGCGAGCATGCACAGCCCCCACGCCGAGGGCAGCGTCAGGAAGATCACCATCTGCAGCCCGGTCGCGACGCTCTTGCGCATCGCGGCGCGGTTCTTGTGCGCGAACTGGCTGGCGAAGAGCGGGAAGATCACGGTCGCGATCGCGGTGACGAAGATCTGCTGCGGGAAGCCGACGATCTTCACGGCGTAGTTCATCCCGGCGATCGTCCCCTCGCCGAGCCCCGAGGCGAAGAAGCGGTCGAAGAACAGCGCGATCTGCCCGGCCGCCGAGCCGACCGCGATCGGCGCCAGCACGTGCAGCAGCTTGATCAGACCCGGGTGGCGCAGGTCGACGGCGAGCCGGAAGCGGCGCAGCCGCAGCAGCGCCGGCAGCAGCGCCAGCAGCGAGACGAACGCGCCGGCGAGCGCGCCGAGCACCAGCGCGTACGCGCCATAGTGCGGCTGCGCGAACCAGACCGCGACGATCACGCACAGGTTCGCGACGACGCCCTGCAGCGCCGCGGCGCCGAAGCGGTGGTACGCGTTCAGCAGCGAGCCGATCACGCCGGCCAGGCTGGTCGCGACGATCGTCGGCATGAGCCAGCGCGTCATCACGACCGCGGTGTGGACGGCGAGCGGCGAGCGGAACCGCGCGATGTGCGGGACGTACCACGGCGCGAGCAGCGCGCCGAGCACCGCGCACGCGCCGAGCGCGACCGTGACGATCGCGATCACCGTCGTGGCGAGCTTCCACGCTTCGCCCTCGCGCTCGGTGTTGACGTAGTCGGTGAACAGCGGGACGAGCGCGGTGACGAGCGCGCCGTTGAAGACGCCGAACAGGATCACCGGGACGATCGAGGCGGCGAGGAAGGCGTCGAGCTCCCACGAGGTCCCGTAGAACTTCGCGTAGACGACCTCGCGCACGAAGCCGAGGATCGTCGAGGCGAGCGTCGCGCCCATCACGACCATCGTCGAGAGCATGAGCCGGCGCGGGGTGCGCCCCTCGGCGACGACGGTCAGACGGCGGTTAATGCGCGCCGACTCCTCGCAGCACGGCCGGGATCGTCTTGGCGACGATCGCGAGATCGTACCACGGCGACCACGCGTCGATGTAGGCGTTGTCGAGCGCCATCCACTCCTCGAACGAGAGGTGCGAGCGGCCCGAGATCTGCCACAGGCAGGTGATCCCCGGCTTCACGACCAGCCGGCGCAGCGCGTAGCCGTCGTAGTGCGCCACTTCCTCCGGAAGCGGCGGGCGCGGGCCGACGACCGCCATCTCGCCGAGCAGCACGTTGAGGAAGTTCGGCAGTTCGTCGATCGAGGTGCGGCGCAGGAAGGCCCCGACCGCGTGCAGCCGCGGGTCGTCGCGCATCTTGAAGACCGGCCCGTCGGCCTCGTTGAACTTGCGCAGCTGGGGGAGCATCGCGTGCGCGCCGCGGACCATCGTGCGCAGCTTGAACATCTTGAAACGGCGTCCGCCCAGCCCGACGCGGTCCTGCCGGTAGAACGGGTTCCCGCCGCTGACCGCGACGATCGCGACGATCGCCGCCAGGACCACCGGCGCGGTCACGACCAGGACCGTCAGCGCCAGGACGACGTCGAGCGCGCGCTTCGCGACCGCGTACCAGCCCGGCCGAGCCGGCGCCGCGGGGAACGGGACGCCGACCGGCAGCCCCTCGAGCGCCGGTCCGGTGCGCCGCTGCAGCTCGGCGACGCTCACCGCGCGCCTCCCAAGATCGCTTCGATCCGCTCGCCGACGTGCCCGAGCCCTTCGATCACGCCGAGCTCGCGCCCGGGCCCCGGTCCGTACTCCAGATACGGGACGTACTCGCGGGTGTGGTCGGTCCCCGGCTGGGTCGGATCGCAGCCGTGGTCGGCGGTGAAGAGCAGCGCGTCGCCGGGCCGGACGAGCTCCAGCAGCTCGGGGATCCGCGCGTCGAGGCGCTCCAGGGCAGCACCGTATCCGCGGACGTCGCGGCGATGTCCGAACTTCGTGTCGAAGTCGTTCAGGTTGACGAAGACCAAGCCGTGATCCGTGCCTCGGGCGAGAGCGATCGCACGATCGACCGCCTCACCATTATCGGCGACGCGGACGGACGACGCGATCCCGTGACCGCTGTAGATGTCACAAATCTTCCCGACCGCGTGGACGGGTACACCCGAATGCGCCAACCGGTCGAGGACCGTCGGCGGCGGCGGGATCGCGTAGTCTCTACGGTTTGGGGTGCGGGCGTAGTTCCCGGGCGTCCCGGCGAACGGCCGCGCGATCACGCGGTTCACCTCGTGCGGCGGGACCAGCATCGCCCGCGCCTTCTCGCACCACTCGTAGAGGGTCGGGAGCGGGACGGTCTCCTCGTGCGCCGCGACCTGGAAGACCGAGTCCGCCGAGGTGTACAGGATCGGCCGCCCGGTGCGCTGGTGCTCCTCGCCCAGCTCGGCGATGATCTCGGTCCCGGAGGCCGGGACGTTCCCCAGCGGCGGCTTCCCGCAGATCGCGGTGAAGCGCTCGACGACCTCCGGCGGAAAACCGTCGGGATAGGTCGGGAACGGCACCTCGGTGACGACGCCCGCCATCTCCCAGTGGCCGGTGATCGTGTCCTTGCCCTTCGAGCGCTCGCGCAGCCGCCCGACCGCCGCCAGCGGCGCGTTCGCGCCCGACAGACCGCGCATCGCGGTCACGTGGCCGAGCCCGAGCCGCTCGAAGTTCGGCAGGTGCAATCCGCCCAGACGCTCCGCGACGTTTCCGAGCGTGTTGGCGTTCGACGAATCGTGATACGCGTCCGCATCCGGGAGGGCACCCGCGCCGGCGGAGTCCATGACGAAGGCGAGAATGCGGGACATGCCGTCCGCCGCGGTTCCATCCGGCGCAGGACCGCGCCTCCCGCGTCGCTGAACGCGTGACGCTCCAGATGCGCTTCCCGGCTCTCCTCGTGTTCGCGACCGTACTCTTCGGGGGCGCGACCTCGCTCGCTGCGGCCGCGCCGCCGGTGGCCCCGGCGGTCCCGACGGTCCCGCCGGTCACGACGCCGGTGATGGCACCGGCGCCGTCGCGGCCGCCGGCCGCCGCGATCAGCAGCCTCGACGTCTCCGCGAAGGTGGTCGACTTCTACTCGAACCGCTTCATCGTGACGGCCGACGGCAACGTGCGCGTCCGGCTCTCGGACGGGACGATCGTGCGCGGCCAGACCTTCACGATGGACCTGAAGCTGAACCGCTATCTGCTCGCCGGCGACGTGCACCTCGACGGGCCGGCGATCCACGAGACCGGGGCCGCGTTCGCCGGGTATCCGGACCTGGACCGCTCGTACTTCCTCCCCGCCAGCGGGGTCCCGGAGCGCGTCACGTTCTACGGGACCGACTGGGCGACGCCGCACGTCGGGCGCGAGCAGCCGGGCGACGCGTACTTCTTCCCGGACCTCAGCGGCGAGCGGCCGTACATCATCGCCGACGCGGCCAGGATCGTGCCGCGGACCAACGTCCTCTTCGACGACGTGCGCATCTACACGGCCGGCGTCTATCTGCCGACGCCGCGGTACGTCGTCACCTTCGCGCCGAACTCGCACTTCTACGAGAACGCGTTTCCCGGCGCGCGGTTCGACGTCGGCCTCCCGGTCAACGGCTCGGCGCACAGCCTGACCGCGTTCCACCTGCGCAACGACCCGTACAACGGGACCTATCTCGCGTTCGACCAGCACTTCGTGTGGGACCGCGACTGGGTCGTCTTCGGCGTCGACCCGCTGACCCAGGAGCAGCGGCAGTACAACCTGATCGGCTACAAGCGCTGGTCGCCGAAGTTCGAGAGCCGCCTCTTCCTCCAGGAGTCCGCCGCGCAGCCCGGGATCATCAACCGCCCGACCAACGCCGCGGGCTTCTCGCAGATCCAGCTCACCGGCGGGTTCAAGGGCGCGAGCATCACGGCGACCCAGGACAACTACTGGCAGTACCTGCTGGGCCTGCCGAAGGGACTGACCGATCTCACGACGCTCTCCGACCAGTTCGATCCGCGCTGGCGGGAGCACCCCTCCGACGGCTCGCTGGTCTTCACCGGAGCGCCCTCCCCGGTGCTGAACCGCGGGAAGATCGAGGTCGACCTGCAGCCGCGCGCCGGGATCGGCTACGCGCACGACGCGTACGGCTACGGCGGCTATCCCAACGAGCAGCCCGGCCCGGAGAGCCTCGCCTACAAGTACGTCGGCGGCGCGCTGACGACGCGGTCCTACAAGCTGACCGACAGCCTCTCGCTGACCGGCTCGTACGACCGGCAGCGGATGTGGTTCAGCCTGCCCCACCACGTCGACAACGGCGACCTGCGGCTCTCGCTCGCGGGCGCGTACGACCCGCGCCAGATCCGCTACTTCGTCGCCTACGAGGTGAAGACGACCGACGACTACTGGGGCGCGCAGCAGCTCGCCGCGTACCCGGCGGGGGCGACCTGCGGCGGCGACGTCTGCGTCTCGCCGTTCGGGACCTACTCGGGGCAGGACGCGTTCCGCGGGCTGGCGACCTCGCGCGGCTACATCTCCTCGCTGATCTGGACGCCGACCCAGTACTTCGGGGTGAACCTCGGGCTCTCGCGGTTCTACGACACCCCGGCCCCGGTGCCGGGGGTCTACGGCCAGCCGCCGTGGCAGTTCACCGCCGACGTGCGGATGCGGCTCTCGCGGCAAGTGCTGCTCGACCTGACCCGGTATTATTACTTCAACTTCGCCAACGAGCGGTGGCAGCCGCAGTTCGGGATCCAGTTC
>DATHLL010000627.1:0-6953 GCA_035488195.1 Candidatus Elarobacter sp.
CATGACCGTCCTCGTCTCACCGGCCCTGCCCGCCGGCATCTCTTCGCCGGCACCGCAGGGCGTCCAAGGTTCATCCGCGCAGCACGCCGGCGTAGCTCCATCCGCGCAGACGGCGTCGGACGGGCACGCCGTGGCGCCCGCCGACGATGTGGTCGAGTTCGTCGGCCGCGACGGGTCGCGCACGCGATGCTCGCTGTGGTGGCGCACGACGCCGGTCCGCCAAGGCCGCCGCACCGGATTCATCGGCGCGCTCGCCTCCAACGATAGCAGTGCAGTCACCGGTGACGACGACCGCTCGATCGCGGCGTTGCTGATGCTCGCGTGCGAACGATTGCGCGAAGCCGGCTGCGAGCTGGCGGTCGGGCCGGTCGACGGCGATACGTGGCACCGCTATCGGCTCGTCACGTGGTCCGACGGCACGCCGCCGTTCGCGCTGGAACCGTGGTCGGCGCCGGATGCGGTCGTGCCGTGGGAGCGCGCCGGGTTCGCGCCGCTCGAGACGTACGCGTCGCTGCGCGACGACGCGCTCGCGGAGCGCGATCCGCGCGCCGTCGCGCTCACGGAACGGTTCTGCGCCGCGGGAGTGACCCTGCGCGACCTCGATCACGCGCGGTTTAACGAAGAGCTCGCCGCAGTCCACGCGCTCGCGCTGCGCGGCTTCCGCGGCGCGCCGCTCTACGTGCCGATCGCGTTCGAGGCATTCGCCGCGCTCTACCGCCCGCTCGCGGCGCGGCTCGATCCGCGGCTGTGCCCGGTCGCCGAGCACGACGGCCGCGTCGCCGGCGTGCTGTTCGCGCTGCGCGACCCGAACGCGCCGGAGACGGTCGTGCTGAAGACGATCGTGCGCGACACGGACCGGCGCTTCGCCGGGCTCGGTGCGGTGCTGACCGATCGCGCGCGTGCCGCGGCGCACGCGCTCGGCGCGACGCGCGCGATCTCCGCGCTGCAGCACGACGGCGACGTGGCGCGTTCGCTGTGTCCCAGGGCCGTCGTCTTTCGCCGCTACGCCGTCTTCGCGAAGGAGCTGTCGTGAACGTCACCGAGATCCTCGCCGCGCGCGCCGCGCTGCACCCGCGCCGCGTCGCGCTGGCCGACGCCGCGTCGGGCCGCGCGTTGACCTACGGCGCGCTTGACGCTGCGAGCGCGCGCGCCGCCTCGGCGCTGCGCGCCCGCGGGCTGCGCCCCGGCGAGCCGGTGCTGATCCTGCACCCGGTCTCGCTCGAGCTGTACGCGGCGCTGATCGGGCTGCTGCGCGCGGGACTCGTCCCGGCGTTTCCGCCGCCGGGCGCGACGCGCGGCGTGCTCGCGCGCTGCGTTCGCGAGCACCCGCCGCACGCCGTGCTCGCCGGCGGGATCGGCTGGGCCGCGCTCGGGACGATCCCGTCGCTGGCGAACGCCGTGCGGCTCGCGACGTCCCCGGCGCCGTTCGCGTACGACGTGCTGCGCCCGCGCTCGAGCGCCGGCGACGCGATCGCGGCGCGCGGCGACGACGATCCGGCGATGCTGACGTTCACCTCGGGGAGCACCGGCGCGCCGAAAGCGCTCGCGCGGACGCACGGCGTGTCGCGCGCACAGTGCGACGCGCTCGGCGCGGCGCTCGGCCTCGACGAAACGGTCTCGCTGTGCGCGATGCCCGCCGTTCTGCTCGCCGAGCTCGCGGCCGGCGCGACCTGCGTGCTGCCCGCGATCGATCTGCGCCGTCCCGCGCGCGCCGACGCCGCGCTGCTCGCCGAGACGCTGCGCGCGCATCGCGTCGAACGCGTCATCGCCTCACCGGCGCTGCTCGCGAACCTCGTCGCGGCGCTGCGCGCGCGCGGCGCGACGCTCCCGGCGCTGCGCACGATCGCGTCGGGCGGCGCGCCGGTGATGCCGCCGCTCGCCGCCGCGCTGCGCGCCGTCGCGCCGAACGCCCGCGTCCTCGCCGTCTACGGCAGCACCGAGGCCGAACCGATCTCCGTGCTCGACGCGACCGCGATCCCGGCCGCCGATCTCGCCGCGATGCGCGAAGGCGCCGGCCTCCTCGCAGGCACGCCGTGCACGCCGGCGGCGGTCGCCATCGCCGCGACGCCGCGCGGCGCGGTGTACGGGCCGTTCGCCGAAACCGACGCGATCGAGCGCCGCATGCTCGCGCCGTATGCGAGCGGCGAGATCCTGGTCGCGGGGCCGCACGTCGTCACCGGCTACCTCGATCGCGCCGGCGACGCCACGACCAAGGTTCGCGCGGGCGCGCGCATCTGGCACCGCACCGGTGACCTCGGCTACCGCGACGCGCAGGGGCGGCTCTGGCTCACCGGCCGCGTCGCGAGCGTCGTCGAGGACGCGCGCGGGCGCGTGGAGCCGCTGCGCGTGGAATGCGCGCTCTCGTTTCTTCCGGAGATCGCGCGCAGCGCGCTCGCCGGCGACGACGGCACTCGCGTCCTCGTCGTCGAGCCGGCGCCGAACGCGCGCATCGACGAGCGCACGATCCGCGCCGCGCTCCCGTTCGCCGAGATCGACCGCATCGTCGTCGCACCGGTTCCTGTCGACCCGCGGCACAATGCGAAAGTGGACTACGCGGCGCTCGCGCGACTCGTCCGGCGGTACGCGCGTGCCGCCTGAGTACGCCGAGGCGCTGCGCCGCTACGAAGAGCTGGCCCGGCGCGACGACGAGACGATCCACCCGCGCGGCGGATCGATGTTGCTCGCGCACGGCCGGCCGACGCGCCGCGCCGTCCTGCTGCTGCACGGGCTGACGGCGAGCCCGATGCAGTGCGACGCGCTGGCCCGCAGCCTGCACGCGAACGGCGACACGGTGCTCGTGCCGCGGCTGCCCGGCCACGGCGCGCGCGACCGGCTCACGCCGCAGCTCCGCGAGCTGCGCGGCGCGCACTTGATCGCCGCGGCGCACGAAGCGCTCGCGATTGCGCGCGGGCTCGGCACGACGGTGACGGTCGCGGGATTCTCGCTCGGCGGGCTGCTGACGCTGTGGCTCGCGCAGCACGAGCACGTCGACCACGCCGTCGCGATCGCGCCGTTCCTCGGCGTCGCGTGCGTCCCGCACCGCGCGACCGCCGCGCTCGCCGGCGCGCTGCGGCGGCTCCCGAACCTCTTCCTGTGGTGGGACCCGATCCGGCGCGAGCGGCTGATGCCGGAGCACGGCTATCCGCGCTATCCGACCCGCGCGATCGCCGAGGCGCTCGGCGTCGCGACGCGGCTCACCGCGCTCGCGCGCAGCGCGCCGCCGGCGACGCGCCGCATCTCGATCGTGAGCAACGCCAGCGAGACCGGCGTCAGCAACGCCGCCGCGCGCGCCATCGCCGGCGCGTGGCGCGCGCACGGCACCGGAACGGAGATCGCGCTCCACCGCATCACCGGCCTCCCGCCCTCGCACGACGTCATCGAGCCGCTGCGCGAGGGCACGCTCGCGCGGCGCGCCTACCGCACGCTGCTGCCGATCCTGCACGCGCGCTGAGCGTCAGGAGACCAGGACGGTGCGCTCCTTGTACTTGAGGTCGTTCGGGTCGTAGTAGCCGGCCCACCAGGCGGGGTTCGCGTCGGGCCCTTGCAGCAGCAGCGGCGCGTTCGACGTCGCCTGCGACTGCACCGCGCGGAACTCGTAGTGGTCGACGAGCTGGATCGCCTCGACCGCGTAGAGCGCCGCGACCGCAGGATCCTCGATCGCGAGCAGGTTGTCGCCGTTCGACTCCTCGCCGCCTTGCGCGAGATTCGAGGAGCCGCAGAACACGACCGGGTTCGCCTCGTTGAAGTCGACGACGATGAACTTGTGGTTGATCACCTGGCCCATCCCGCCGTTCCACTCGGCGCGGAACGGCTCGGGGACCTTGCTCTTCAGATAGCCGAACGGGACGAGCAGTCCCGGCTTCCCGCTCTTGGTGAACGTCAGCCCCTTCGCCGACTGCGTGACGCCGTACGAGAAGACGTCGGTCCGCTTCGTCAGCGCGGAGAGCTGCGCGAGGACGTCGCCGCCGCCGCCGAGCTCCATCACCGCGAAGAGCACCGAGCTCTTCGCGTTCTTGACGGCCTCGGCCACGCGGTCGAGCGAGACGCTCGCGTCCTTGTGCGGCGCGAACGAGACCGCGAACTTCGGCAGCCCGGGGCCGCTCTGGTCGAAGTACTGCGAGGCGATCTCGGAGCTCGGGAACGTCGACATGTCGTTCCAGGCCTCGTCGAACGCCTGGCCGTAGAGCTGCGCCGTGTCGGCGTCGTCGACGACGATCATGCTGTTCGACTGGACGTAGAGCCCGCGCACGCTGAAGTTCGCCGAGCCGGTCAGCACGCGGACCGCGTCGCCCGCCTTGTCGCGCTGGATCACGCACTTGTCGTGCGCGTAGCGCTTGAAGTGGCCGCGCTTCACGTCGACGCCGGCTTTCTGCAGGACCGCCGCAGCCTCGATCTCGCGCGCGCCCGTCTTCGTGTGCAGCGGTGCGTCGTCGAGGATCATCCGGATCGGCCAGCCGCGCTGCGCGTCGCGCATCAGCACCTTGATGAAGTCCGGCTCGTCGAGGTCGTAGGCGAAGACGTCGTAGCCCGAGCCGGTCGCCGTGCCGTCCTTCTCGCACTGCACGAGGAAGTCGCTCAGGAGCTGGCGCGCGCGGGCGCCGAGCCAGCGGTACATGTCGCGGTAGGTCGTCGGCGGGTTCGTCCCGGCGACGTTCTGGCGCGTGTCGTAGTCGACCGAGTTGTCGGCGCGCAGGTTCTTCACCGCGCCGTAGCGCGTGGCGAACGCCTGCGAGGAGACGTAGCCGCGGGTGAACGCGAGGTCGAACTGCGGCGAGATCTTCCCGGTGAGCGGGAGCGCGAACGTCACCGAGGCGCGCTTCTCGAGCGCGCCGTCGTCCTTCGCCGGATCCTTGCCGGCGACGAAGTACATCGCCTCGACGCGGTACGTGTACGGCCCGTCCACCGTGACCGGCGGGTAGTCGGCCCAGCGGAACTTCTGGTACGGCGCGACGTCGGTCGTCTCGGCGTTCGCTTGGCGGACTTCGGTCGTCGTGTCGGACATGACCGCTTTACTCGGCTTGAAGCTGAGCCGGTTCGGCGTGTACGTGAACGTCACGCCGTCGGTCGAGCGCGCGATCGCGAAGCCGGCGAGACCGTCGGTCGCGCTTTGGTCGACGTCCATCGCCATCAGGATGCAGCCGTCGCCGCGATACGCTTTGACGGTGAGCGGTCCGTCGTGCGCGACGATGCTCGACGCGGCGGAGAGCGTCGCGGCGGCGGGCGCGCCGACGGTCGCCGGGACGGTCTCGTCCGGCGCGGGTGGAACGGCGAACGGATGACCGTTCGTGGCGGCGGCGGCTCGTGAGCGCATCCCGAACTCCTTGCTGAGCGCGAATCGAGGGCGCAGGGCCTTCTCCGGGCGAGCGAGGCGGCCTTCCCGTCGGCCGGTCCGTGCTCAGAGCTTTACGATCGTCTCGACGAACGAGGCGATGCGGTCGAGAACGAGATCGGCGGCGTCGCGGTGCGGGCTGTGTCCGGCGCCGGGGACCAGGAGCGTCTCGGTACCGGGGACGCGCGCGGCGATCGACTCGAGTTGCGCGAGCGTGCCGTACTCGTCGGCGTCGCCTTGGATCAGCAGCACCGGGACGCGCACGCGCGCCGCGTACTCCTCGACGTTCCAGGCGCGGAAGCGCGGGTCGAGCCAGACGTCGTTCCAGCCGTAGAACGTCGCGGCCGCGTCGGCGTGGTGGCGCGCGAGCTTCGCAGGCAGATCGGTGGACGCGAACGCGGTCTTCGCCTCCGCGATGCTGCGCACGCTGATCTCTTCGACGAAGACGTGCGGCGCTTCGAGGATCAGCGCGCGCGCGAGCGCGGGATGCGCGCCGGCGGCGATCAGCGCGATCGACGCGCCGTCGCTGTGGCCGAACAGGACCGGCCGATCGATCCCGAGCGCGCGCAGCAGCGCGGGCAGCACGACCTCGCCTTCATGGTGCATGTATTCCGGCTCGCGCTTCTCGCGCAGCGCGTCGGAGCGCCCGTAGCCGTAGCGCGAGTACGCGACGGTCGTGCAGCGCGTGCGATCGCGCACGCGCTCGGGGAAATCGCGCCACAGCGAGATCGATCCGAGCCCTTCGTGCAGCATGACGACCGCCGGACGCGCCGGATCGCCGTCGTAGCGCACGGTCTCGAGACGGTTGCCGTCGACGACGACGTCACGTGCGATGGCCGAAGCGGCGCGTTGGCTCACCCTTCGACAGGCTCAGGGTGACGTGGCCGGAGCGGCATCGGTCCGTTCGGCGGCGCGCAGGACGTGGCGGCGGATCTTGCCGGTCGCGGTCTTCGGGAGGTCGGGGACGAACTCGATCCAGCGCGGATACTTGTACGGCGCGAGACGGCTCTTCACGTGCGCCTTCAGCGCTTCGGCGAGTTCGTCGCTCGGCGTGACGCCCGGCTTCAGCACGACGAACGCTTTCGGCTTCACGAGCTGCTGCTCGTCCTCCGCACCGATCACCGCCGCTTCGAGGACGTGCTCGTGCGCGACCAGCGCGGACTCGACCTCGCTCGGCGAGACCCAGATCCCGCTCACCTTCAGCATGTCGTCGACGCGGCCGCAGTAGACGAAGTAACCGTCCTCGTCCTGGCGGTACTTGTCGCCGGTGCGCGTCCACTCGCCGCAGAACGTGCGGCGCGACTTCTCGCGGTTGTTCCAGTAGTGCACCGCGGAGCTCTCGCCGCACACCTCCAGCTCGCCGAGTTCCCCGCGCGGCACCTCGGCGCCGTGCTCGTCGACGATCCGCACGCGGTAGCCCGGCACCGGCAAGCCGGTCGTGCCGTACTTCACCGAACCGGGACGGTTCGAGACGAAGATGTGCAGCATCTCGGTCGAGCCGATTCCGTCGACGATCTCGACGCCGAAGCGCGCGGTCCAGTTCTTCCCGATCTCCTCGGGGAGCGGTTCGCCGGCCGAGGTGCACAGCCGCAGCGCGATCTCCTCGCCCGAGGGCAGATCCGGG
>DATHLL010000628.1:0-2282 GCA_035488195.1 Candidatus Elarobacter sp.
CCGCCCTGAGGTTGCCCGTATGAAAGGCGCACGCCGGATCCCGCTCATCGTCGGTCTGCTGCTCGCGTTCGGCACCGGCGTGCTGCTCCTGAACTACCTCAGCTCGCTGCGCCCTTCGGAAGCCGCCGTGCCGGTGAAGCATATCTTCGTCGCCTCGCGCGACGTGCCGGCGCGCGCGATCATCAGCGCGGCGTTCTTGGCGGAAGCGACGCGTCCGGCGGACCAAGTCGACGCCGATGCGATCACCGACCGCAAGCAGATCGTCGGCAAGTACTCGCTCATCACGATCCCGGCCGGCAGTGCGTTCACCGCCTCGAAGATCGGCGACGCCGGCGCCAACGCTTTGCCCGCGCGGCTCCCCAGCGGGATGCGCGCGGTCAGCATCTCCATCGACCGCGTCAAAGGGGTCGCCGGCCTGATCCAGCCGGGCGATCGCGTCGACGTGGTCGCGGTGCCGCCGCGCGTCGGTGACGAAGTCCCGCGCGCGTCGGCGATTCTGCGCGGCGCGCTGGTCCTCGCGATGGGCGATTCCGTCGAGACGACCAGCGCGACGCCGAGCCCCGACTCGCAGAACAACCTCACCACCGTCACGCTCGCGCTGACGCCGGATCAAGTGAACCTGCTCGCGGCCGCCGACCTGAACACGACGCTGCGCCTCGCGCTGCGCCCGCCGAAGGAGCCGATCCGCAAGTACGCGCCCGAGCCGCTGCACCTCGGCGTCCCCGAGCGCGCCTCGGTGCCCGCGTCCGCGCCGGTCCCCGGTGCGGCGCCCGCGGCGGCCGCGCCCGCCGCGCCCGTGGCCGCCCCGACGCCCGCGGCCGCGGTCGCGGCGGCGCCGCCGAGACCGGCGGCCGCCCCGCCCGCCTCCGGCGTCACCGTCATCGAGCTCGACCGCGTCTCGGCAGCAACGCCCGGACGGCCATGAGCCCGCGCGTCTTCGTCGTCGTCGGGGCGAAAGGCGGCGTCGGCGCCTCGAGCACCGCGATCAAGCTCGTCGAGCAGATGCCGTGGAACGGCCCGCGCTACGTCGTCGACGCGGATCTCGCCGGACGGCGCGCGCTCGCCGTGTGGTACGACGCCGTCGGCGAGCTCGATCTCGTGCGCGTCCCCGGCGCGCCGTCGAGCTGCACGAAGAACAAGCTCACGATCGCGGAGATGGCGCGCTCGTTCGAGGACGGCTTCACGCTGAGCGCCGAGCTGGTCGAGCAGTTCTTCGCGAAGCTGCCGCCGGACGCGCTGGTGGTCGTCGACGCGCCGCAGCCGTTCGCCGCGACCGTGCGCCCGTTCATCGCGCACGCGGCGAAGCTCATCGTGATGACCGAGCCGACGCTGCTCGGCGTCGGCGCCGCGAAGTCGCTGCTCGGCGCGCTCGAGCGCTTCGGCGTCCCGCAGTCGCGGATCGCGTTCACGCTGTTCGACCTCCTCGGCAACGCCGAGCTGCGCGCGAAAGAGATCCAGGACTCGCTGAAGATTCCGGTGAGCGCCGAGCTGCCGTGGCCGCGCGAGCGCAACTGGAACCGCACCTTCACCCGCTTCGCCGAAGCGCTCGCCTCGGTGCCGCCGGCCGACGCGATCGCCTCGCTGCGGCCCTCGACCGCGAAGCCGATCGGCGACCGCCGCGGCGCCGAGCGCAACGAGCCGCCGCCCGCGCCGCAGCAGCCCTTCCCGGGCTCGTCGGCCGCGTCGTCGAGCGTCTTCGCGACGCCGTTCCCCGTCGGCGACGTCGCCGCGAACGAGCGGCTCAAGACCGAGCTGCACGCGGCGATGCTGAACAAGATCGACTTCTTCGCGGCCGCGCGCGCGCACGGCGACGCGGCGAAGCTCGCCGAGCTGCGCCAGCAGGTCGATGCGATCGCCGACGAGTTCCTCGCCTCGCGCAAGGACGTCGCCTCGGCGGAGCACGCCGCGCGGATCCGGCACGAGGTGATCGAGGAGGCGCTCGGGCTCGGGCCGCTCGAGTCGCTGCTGCACGAGAACGACGTCACCGAGATCATGGTGAACGGCCACGGCAACGTCTACGTCGAGCGCGGCGGCGTCATCGAGCGCACCGACAAGCAGTTCGTCGACGACGGCCAGGTGCGGCTGGTGATCGAGCGGATCATCGCGCCGCTCGGGCGCCGGCTCGACGAGTCGAGCCCGATGGTTGACGGCCGCCTCCCCGACGGCTCGCGCGTGAACGCGATCATCGGCCCGCTCGCGATCGACGGGCCGACGCTGACGATCCGCCGCTTCGGGACGAAGCGCTTCGGCGTCGACGACCTGCTCGCCGTCGGCGCGATCAC
>DATHLL010000629.1:0-2095 GCA_035488195.1 Candidatus Elarobacter sp.
GTCGTGTGCGTGAAGCTCCGAGATCAGCGTCGGTTCGGAGCCGAAGGCCGGGCCGATCAGGGCGGCGGCTTGCGCGGCGTGCGTCTTGCGGTAGCGGGCGGGTTCCTCGACGTTGGGTAGGCCGACGGTGATGTTCAGCGGCGTGGATTTGCATTCGAGGACCACGCGGTAGCCGAGCGGGCCGAGCGGTGCTTCGATGATCCCGTCGGGTTGCGGGTTACCTCCGAGGTGCGTCGCAGCGAAGCCGAGCGCCGCAAAGACGTCGCAGACGGCGCGCTCGAACGCGGACGGGTCGGTTCCCGTCGATGTGCGCCGTGCGAGCTGAAGTGCCGCTCGAGCCGCGTCGGTTGGGCGCCGTAGGGGCAGCGGGGTGCGCGGTTCGGGCCATGAGTCGCGCGGGTGGTTGAGGCGGTAGCGGCGGTTCTCGTCCTCGACCACGAACGGTTTTCGTCCGGCGATGATCTTGCGACCGATGTAGCCGTGCACCGCCATCGCGATGTCTTGCATGGTCCGGTTCTGCGAGAGCAGGCCGCGTGCTCGGCCCTCCGCGACGATTTCTTCGGTGGTGCGCGCTTTGCCGTCGGCGAGGATCTCACGAACGGCCGTGAGGACCGGGTGGCGGTGGCCGCGGTGCCGGTGCCGCGCGTGGTGCGGCGGGTCAGCTTGCTGCATACGCAGATCCGTCGGCGGGCGGCGGGAGCGGCGAGACGATCACGATCGCGTCGCGGGCGTCGTCTGCCCACACGGCTTTGCGCACCAGCGGGCTCGTAAGCCAGGCGAAGGCGGCTTCGACGTCGGGTTGTTCGCAGCGCGCGTCGCTGCCGGCGTCGGCGAGGGTTTCGTTCACGCACAGGATCGCGGCTTCGACGGTCAGGCGCGGCGCGTCGGACGGCTTCGCGACGAGGAGCTGTTCGCGCAGGCCGATGCGCTGCAGCATCTCAGCGATCACTGCGACTCGTTTGGCGCGGCCGTGCTCGTGCTCCCAGAGAACGTCTGCGAGCGCGTCTTCCGCGAAGCCCGGCGCGAAGAGCGGGCGCATCGCGTGCAGGTCGAGGCCCGCGTGAACCAGCACAGCGAGGTCGTCGACCGTCCACGCGCTCACGCCGTGTGCGTGCAGCTCGCCGGAGAGCGCCGCTTCGGAGCGGTACGCGGGGCCGACGATCGCGCACGCCTGGGCGCCGTACGGTTCGCGGTAGCGGGCGGGTTCGGCGGGGTTCGCGATCGCGACCGAACCTCGGTTGGGGCCGGTCTTGCACTCGAGGATCACGCGGTAACCGAGCGGCCCGAGCGGCGCGTCGATGTAGCCGTCGGGCGCGACGTTGCCGCCGAGGTGGGTCGCGACGAAGCCCAGCGACTCGAACAACGCGCAGACCGCGCGCTCGAACGCGGCGGGGTCTCGTCCGACCGCAGTGGTGCGCGCGGCGTCGAGCGCGGTGAGCGACGTGGGCGAGGGCGGCGGGACGGGCGGCCGCAGGAGCGGGTCGGGCCACTCGTCGCGCGGATGGTTCGCGCGCACGCGGCGGTCGGGATCGCGCAGGATCGCGGATCGGCGGACGTTGTGCGACTGGCGCTCGAGGTACTGCCGCAGCGCTTGGTCGATCGGAACGATGCCCATCCGCGCGGGGAAGACGCCGCGCGCGATGCCGTCGTGGAGCAGGTCGTGCGTCGTGCGCGGTTTGCCGTCGCCGAGGATCCGCAGGATGCCGGCGATCACGGCGCCGTGCGGCATTCGGAGCGGCCGGGGCGCGCCGACGCGTTCTCCGGGGCGCGCGATGTGCGTCGGCGCGGTCATGCGGTTCGCTGCTTCTAGCCGGCGAGCTCGGCGAGGCGCTGGTGAGCAAGCGCGCGAGCCTGATCGGCGTACACGTCGCCCTTCGCGAGGCGGTCTTGCGCGTTCGCGGCGGTGATGTCGCCGTTGGCGATCGTGTCGAGCTCGTCCCAGGCGATCGGCGTGACCATCGGGAGATTCGTTCCGCCGTTGAGCGAGTACGGGACGAGGCAGCCGCGGCCGACCGCGTTCGAGACGACGGTGCACTCGATGCGCGGGTCGGTGTGCTGTTCGTGCGGGCGCTTTTCGTGGACCAGCAGCGTCGGG
>DATHLL010000630.1:0-5800 GCA_035488195.1 Candidatus Elarobacter sp.
GTGCGCGAGCCCGATCAGAGCGCGCGCCGCCTCGTGCGCGCGCGCGAGCAGCTCGCCGTCGCCGAGCGCTTCCGCGGCGACGACCAGCGCGAGCAGCGTCCCGGCCGTCCCGCCGACGAGATCGCTCGCGTGCGGGTCGTCGGAGACGAGCGGCGCCGTAAGCAACAGCGCGCGTCCTCGTTCGAGCAGCTCGTCGTCGCGCAGCGCGAGACCGCCGAGCACGACCGCCGCCGCCGCGCCCGCGGTCCCCGCGTAGAACCCGAGCGGCGGCGCGTTCGGCGCCGCCGCCGACGCGAGCGCCTGGCGGAGCGCGCCGCGCGCGGTGCGGCGCAGCGCCGGATCGTCGGCGCGCGCGACGAGCTGCGCGAGGAACAGCCCGATCCCGGCGCTCCCGCCGTAGACGTCGCAGCCGACGTTCGCGCTGGTCGACCGGCTCTGCTCGGGTCCGACCGGGACGCCGTCGAACCACGTGCAGCGATCCCCCGACCACAGCGCGCGGCGCGCGATCCCGAACCCGAGCGCCGCCGCCACGTCGAGCGCGAGCGCCGCCGAGACGTCCGCGAACGCGATCACGCCGCCGCCCCCGCACCGAGCTCGGCGAAGCGATACGGATACCGCGAGTGCGGGTTGAACGCCAAGCGCGCGAGGTCGAGCCCGTACTCCGTCAGCGGCTCGCACATGACCGCGTAGCGCTCCTCTCCCGCCGCGCCGTGCGCGTGCGCGCGCACGAGCCCCTCGGCGATCAGCGTGCAGCGGTGCATCCCGAAGCTGTCGCCGTTCTGCGGGCTCTCCGCGAACGCGAGCCCCGGCCCGAGCGACAGCGCGAACAGCGGAACCTGCGCGCGCAACGTGCCGGCGAGCGCGCCGTAGACCGCGGCGAGCGCGTCGCCGGCCGCCGCGACGTCGGCGTCGTCGAGGTACACCACGCCGGTGTCGGTGCGCGCGTAGCCGAGCGGATGGACCGGAACCTTCGCCTGGAACGGGATCCGCGCGCGCTCCAGCCGCGCCGAGAGCTCGTGCACGAACGTCACGGCGCCCTCCGGCGCGAGATTCCAGTAGAACCGCACCTGCCGCCCGCTGCTCGCGTTGCGGATCGCGCGCCCGAGCACGACGTAATGGCCGCCGGCCGCGGTCGTCATCTCGCGCGGCACCGCGAGGCCGTTCTGGTGCCGCTGCGGCACCGCGTTCGCCGCGGCCAGCGCCGCCGCGAACGCCTGCGGCTCCGCGCTGCTGGGCGGCGCCGGCTCGGCGAGCACGTTGTACCGCGTTCCGTACAACGTCTCCGCGAGCCCGAGATGCGCGCCGCGCTCGTTGGCGACCGGCACGTCGATCACCGCGCCGGCCGCCGTCGTCACGCGCGCGAGCTCCGGCGTGACGATCTCCACCGCGTCCGCGATCGCGCGCACTTGCGCGCCGTACCGCTCCGCGCTCACGCCGCGCGCTCCCACCGCGCGCGCGCCTGCTCTGGACCCGTCAGCAGCTCGAGCCCCATCGCGAGCACGCCCTCGAGATACGGGTCGATGCGGTCGGTGAAGATCGTCGTCTCCAAGCACATCTGCACCAGCCGCGCGCCGGCGAGCCGCAGCATCGTCACGCGCGGATCGTCACCCGGCGGCGGCTCCGCGAGCGCGCCGGCGTACGCCTCCCACAGCGCGTCGAGCAGCGGGCGCGCACGCCGCTCCGCGCTCTCCAGATCGCCCGCGACGCCGCCCTGCGGCAGCAGCAGCGAGTGCACGAACCCCGCGATGTCCCACAATCCGTCGCCGATCGCGGCGATCTCCCAGTCGATCACGCGGATCGTTCCGTCGGGAAGGACCAGCACGTTCGCCGACTTCGCGTCGCCGTGGATCAAGTGCGAGTCGCGCCAGCTCTCGCGCGCCCGCGCGAGCGCGTCGAGCGCGCCGGGGTACTCGAGCACGCGCTGCGTCAGCACGCGGCCCGCATTCGTCGCGGGCGCGAACAGCGGCTGCGCGGTCCCGATGGTGAGCGACCACGCCGGACCGGTGCGGAACAGCTTGCGCGCGCGCTCCTGCGCCAGGATCGCGGAGACCGGGCCGTGCAGCAGCGCGAAGACCCGGCCGAGCTCGCGCAGCGTCTCGGGCTGCGCGCGGTCCATCGCGAGGACGGAGTAGAGCGAAACCGCCGGCGCGACGAACTCGGTGGTCAGGATCGCGTTCGGCTCGTCGTAGTGGTGGAAGCGCGGCATCCAGCGCGCGAGCTCGGCGAAGAGCGGCTCGTTCGCGCTCATCCACGCGATCGCGGCTTCGATCCACATCGTCGAGGCGTCGGGGCTCGACGCGTCGCGCGGCTCCTTCACGGCGTAGCCGCCGCGGCCTTCGATCTCGACCTGGAACAGCCGGTTGCGCATCGTCGACTCGTTCGCCGTCACGCGGCGGTCGACGAGATCGTCGGGCGTCAGCAAGCCGAGCCGCAGCAGATGGTGTACGGCGTCGCGCCGCGTCAGCACGCGGCCTCACGCGGGAGAGGCCCCGCGGCGAACGCCGCGAGGCCTCGGGAACGGTGCGCGTTCAGCGGACGGATCAGCGGAACGGCGTGAACGTCGCGCCGCCGCCGCCCTGCGCCGGGCCGGGGCCTTGCTGCTGCTGTTGCTGTCCCTGCTCGTTGATCGTCCACGGCGGCGGGCAGCCCTGGCCGGTCGCGACCGGGCACTGCGGCGGCGCCGTGATGTGGCCGCACGGCGGGAACACGGTGCAGGCGAATCCGAACGACGGATGCGGGCACAAGAACGGCGCGCACGTCGGCGTGAAGAACGTCGGGTGCGGGCAGACGCCGACCGGACACGTGTGCATGCTCACCGTCGGACACGGCGCGCACGAGAGCATCTGCGTCGGAACCTGGCAGATGTGGATCGGGCAGGTGTGCATGCTGACCGTAGGACACGGCGGGCACGAGAGCATCTGCGTCGGGATCTGGCAGATGTGGACCGGGCACGTGTGCATGCTGACCGTAGGGCACTGCGTCGCCACGGAGACCTGCTGCGGCAGGCACTGACCGATCGGGCAGGTGTGCACGCTCACCGTCGGACACGGCGGGCACGAGACGTTCGGCGGCGCCGAGGGGTGGCATTGACCGACCGGGCACGTCTGCGTGTGGACCGTCGGACACGGTGGGCACGAGACGTTCGGCGGCGCCGACGGGTGACATTGTCCCGCCGGACACGTGTGCATCGCGACGGTCGGACACGGCGGACACGAGACCTCGGGCGCCTCGGAGTGCCGGCACGTGCTGACCGGACAGGTGACGTTGTGGACCGTCGGACACGGCGGCGCCGAGGGCGGCCGCGGCGCGGCCCCGCCTTGCGGCTGACGTCCGCCTTCCTGACCGCCGCCTCCCGTGGCTCCCTGGCCGCCGCCGGGTGCGCCGCCCCCGGCCGGTTCCGGGCTGTTGCCTTTGTCGCTTGCCATGAAACGAAGACCCCTTTCGTTTGCGGTTAGCCCGAAGAGACGGCGCTCGTGCGCGTCACGAGGCGCCGGACCGTGGGTATTCACGATCGGACGCTCGGCTCATTCCGGAACCCGAAAAGGCGGCCGGAGCGCGGGGGTGAACCGCGCCGGATGCGTCCGCGCCTGGCCGTCGTCCCGCTCGCCGTGCTGCTCTTCGCCGTGCCGCTCGCGCCGCTGGCCGCATCGCCGCCCGACGCCCCCGCGGCGCTGCGCGGCGTGCTGCACTGGCGCTCGATCGGCCCGTTCCGCGGCGGCCGCACCGTCGCGGCGACCGGCGTCCCCGGGCGGCCGCACGAGTTCTACGTCGGCGCCGTGAACGGCGGGATCTTCAAGACGACCGACGCCGGCCGGGTCTGGACGCCGGTCTTCGACGATCAACCGACCGCCTCGATCGGCGCGCTCGCGGTCGCGCCTTCCGCGCCCGACACGGTCTACGCGGGGAGCGGCGAGAGCCGGCAGCGGCCCGATCTCGCCGTCGGCGACGGGATCTACAAGTCGACCGACGGCGGCGCGCACTGGACGCATCTCGGCTTGCGCGACGGGCAGCAGATCGGGAAGATCGCGGTCGACCCGCGCGACGCGAACCGGCTCTACGTCGCGGTGATGGGACATCCGTACGGGCCGAACGACGAGCGCGGCGTCTACCGCTCGACCGACGGAGGCGCGACGTTCGAGCGCGTCCTCTTCACCGACCGCGACACCGGCGCGTTCGACGTCGCGATCGATCCGTCGGACGCGCGCACGCTGTACGCCTCGCTGTGGTCGGCGCGCCAGTCGCCGTGGGAGACGACCGGCGGCGACTCGTTCCGGCGCACGCCGTCGGGAAGCGGGTTGTACAAATCGGCCGACGGCGGGACGACGTGGACGCGGCTCGAGGGCGGGCTGCCGGCGCAGGAGCAAGGTCTCGGCCGCGTCTCCGTCGCGGTCGCAGCGAGCGATTCCAACCGCGTCTACGCGTTCGCCGACGCGCCGAAGCGCGGCGGCGTCTACCGCTCCGACGACGGCGGCGCGACGTGGACGTTCGCGAACGGGACCGACCGCGTCGCCGAGCGCGGCGACGATCTCGCGACCGTCGGCGCCGACCCGAAGAACCGCGACGTCGTCTACGTCACCAACACCTCGACGTACGTCTCCACCGACGCCGGGAAGACGTTCGAGCCGCTGCGCGGCGCGCCGGGCGGCGACGACTACCAGAGCATCTGGATCAACCCTGACAATCCGCGCATCGTCCTCCTGGGCAGCGATCAAGGCGCGATCGTGACGCTGAACGGCGGCGCGACGTGGAGCTCGTGGTACAACCAGTCGACCGCGCAGTTCTATCACGTGATCACCGACGACCGCTTTCCCTACCGCGTCTACGGCGGCCAGCAGGAGAGCGGCAGCGCCGGCGTTCTCTCGCGCGGGAACGACGGCGCGATCACGTTCCGCGACTGGCATCCCGTCGGCACCGAAGAGTACGGCTACGTCGCGCCCGATCCGCTCCATCCCGGTATCGTCTACGGCGGAAAGGTCTCGCGCTGGGACGAGCGCACCGGGCAGACGCGCGAGGTCGGACCGGTCGTGTCGTGGCGCGGCAACCCGCAGTACCGCTTCCGCCGCACCGCGCCGCTCGCGTTCTCGCCCGCCGACAAACGCACGCTCGTCCTCGGCGCGAACGTCGTCTTTACCAGCCGTGACTACGGCGCGCACTGGAGCATCATCAGCCCGGACCTGACGCGGCGAGAGCCGAAGACGCCGCCGAACCTCGGCGTCTTCGCGCAGAGCGAGGGCGCGAAGCGCGCGCACCGCGGGGTGATCTACGCGCTCGGCCTCTCGCCGCGCGACGCGCGCGTGATCTGGGCCGGGACCGACGACGGGCTCGTGTGGCGCACCGCCGACGGCGGGAAGCACTGGGCGAACGTCACCCCGCCCGGCGCCGGCGACTGGGCGAAGATCAGCATCATCGACGCTTCGCCCTTCGACGCGGCGAGCGCGTACGTCGCGGTCAACCGCTTCCGGCTCGACGAGCAGCGCCCGCAGCTCTTCCGCACCCACGACGGCGGGAAGACGTGGACCGAGATCGACCGCGGGATCGAGGCGGCGCCGACCAACGTCGTGCGCGCCGATCCCGCGCAGCGCGGGCTGCTGTACGCGGGCACCGAGCGCGGCGTGTGGGTCTCGTTCGACGACGGCGCGTCGTGGTCGTCGCTGCGGCTGAACCTGCCGGCGACGTCGGTGCGCGATCTGGTCGTGCACGGCGACGACGTCGTGATCGGGACGCACGGGCGCGGCTTCTGGATCCTCGACGACGCGAAGCCGTTGCGCGAGCGCGCGCTGCTCTCGTCCGGGTCGCCGGC
>DATHLL010000631.1:0-6452 GCA_035488195.1 Candidatus Elarobacter sp.
CGACCCCGGCGCTACGCTGCAGGACGCGATCGTCGCGAACGAGCCCGCGCCGACCTAGACGAAACCGTCCGTGCGCGTGATGGACGGGCGTGCGGGAGTTCGTTCGGACGTGGCTCTTTCCGCCGGCGTGCGTCGCATGCGACGCGCCGGGGCCGGCCTTGTGCGCGGCGTGCGGGCCTTCGGCGCGCGACGCGCTGACGTTCGAGGTCGGCGGTGTCCCGGCGTTCGCGCTCGGGCGCTACGAGGGCGCGCTGCGGCGCGCGATCGTCGCGATGAAGAACGGCGAGCGCGATCCGCTCGACGCGTTCGCGGCGCTCCTCGCCGCGAGGGCATCGCTCGACGGGGCCGTGGTCCCGTTGCCGACCACGCGCGGGCGGGTCCTCGACCGCGGCTTCGACCAGAGCGTCGAGTTGGCGCGCCGCCTCGCGGCGCTGCGCGGCGTCGCGTGCGCCGACGTGCTCGAGAAGCGCGGCGTGCCCCAAGCGGGCCGGAACCGCCGCGGCCGGCTCGCCGCCGCGGACCGGTTCCGCGTGCGGCGGGGAGCCGCGTGGTCCGGGGCGACCGCGACGCCCACGACCGCGACGCCTTCCACCACGGCGTCTGCGAGCACGCTCCCTACGGTGGCGACGCTGCTCGACGACGTCTGTACCACCGGCGCGACGGTGCGCGACGCGGCGCGCGTGCTGCGCGAGGCCGGCGTCAAGGTGCGGCGCGTCGTGGTTCTCGCCCGGACCGCCGAGCCGCACGCCGCGGAGGCGGAACCAACGGCGGCCGAGACGGGTCGATGACGACGCGATGAAAGCAACATGGAACGGCGCCGTCCTGGCCGAGAGCGACCGCACCGAGGTCGTCGAGGGCAACCAGTACTTTCCACCCGACGCGATCGACAAGCAGTACTTCAAGCCGTCAGAGACGCACAGCGTCTGCCCTTGGAAGGGGACCGCGAGCTACTACACCGTCGAGGTGAACGGCAAGACGAACCCCGACGCCGCGTGGTACTACCCGCAGGCGAAGGACGCCGCGAAGAACATCGAGGGCTACGTGGCGTTCTGGAAGGGCGTCGAGGTCACGCCGTAGACCGCGACGGCACCTATCTCGCGCGCGCGGTCGAACTGGGCTCGCGCGCGATCGCGGACGCCATGCCGAACCCGCCCGTCGGCTGCGTCCTCGTGCGCGACGGCGTGACGCTCGGCGAAGGCTGGCATCACCGCCGCGGCGAGGCGCACGCCGAAGTCGAGGCGCTGCGCGACGCGCGCGCGCACGGCAACGACGCGGGCGGCGCGACCGCCTACGTCTCGCTCGAACCGTGCAATCACCACGGGCGAACGCCGCCGTGCAGCGAGGCGCTGATCGAGGCCGGCGTTGCGCGCGTCGTGATCGGTGCGCTCGATCCCAACCCGCGCACCGCCGGAGGCGGCGTGCGGCGCCTGCGCGAGGCGGGAATCGTGGTCGAGGTCGTGGACGATGCCGGGGCGAGCGCGCTGATCGAGCGGTTCCGCTGGACGATCGCGCACGACACGCCGTTCGTCACCTTGAAGATGGCCGCGTCGCTCGACGGCTACGTCGCACCGCGCCCGGGCGCGCAGCACTGGCTCACCGGCGAGCTCGCGCGCGAACGGGTGCGCGATCTGCGGATCGAGCACGACGCCGTGATGGTCGGCGCCGGCACGGTTCGCATTGACGATCCGCTGCTGACCGTGCGTCCGCCCGCGGCCCGTTGGAAGGGCTACCGGCGAATCGTCGTCTGTGAGACCGACACGATCCCTGTGACCAGCCGCGTCCTGGACCCGCCGGACGATCCGGGGGGCATGTACGATCCCACGATGATCCTCGCGCCCGGCGGGCTGCGCGACCGGTTCGACCCGCTCCAGCCGTTCGCGGACATCATCTTCGTCGGCGACGACGATGCGCACGAGCTCGACCTTGCGCAGGCGATGTGGATGCTGCGGCAGGCCGACGTCATGACGGTGCTGTGCGAGGGCGGGCCGACGCTGGCGGGCCGGCTCCTGGCCGCGGGGCTGGTCCAGCGCGTCGTCTGGATCCTTGCTCCGCGGTTCCTGCGCGGCGAGAGCGCGGTCCCTGCGCTGGCCGGCGCCGATCTCGGCGGCGCGAACGGATGGCGGTTCGACCGCATCGAACGCCTCGGCGACGACATGCTGCTCTCCGCCGACCTTACGACATGTTCTCCGGCCTGATCGCGCACGACGGCCGCGTCGCCTCGATCGAAGGCGACGCCCGCCGCGGGATGACGCTCATCGTCGAAGCCCCCGACGCGATCGCCGCCGGCGTCGCCATCGGCGACTCGGTCGCGATCAACGGCGCGTGCCTGACGGTCGTCGCGTTCGACGCGCGCACGATGCGCTTCGACGTCATCCCGGAGACCGTCTCGCGCACCGGCTTCGACGCGTTGCGCGCCGGACAGCGGGTGAACGTCGAGCTCTCGCTGCGCGTCGGCGACCGCCTCGGCGGCCATCTGGTCTACGGCCACGTCGACGCAAACGCGTCGATCCTCGCGAAAGACCCGGAAGGACAAGGCTTTCGGCTGCAGGTCGTCCTGCCCGACGCGCTCGCGCCGTTCATCGTCGAGAAGGGCTACGTCGCGATCGACGGGGTCAGCCTGACAGTCGCGTCCGTCACGCCGGAGAAGTTCACGATCGCGCTGATCCCGGAGACCGCGCGCCGTACGACGCTCGGCGAGAAGGGCCCGGGCGACCGTGTGAACATCGAGATCGATCCGGTCGCGCGCTACGCGCACGGCGCGGCCGCCGTGTACGCGGTGCACCGCGACGGCGCGCCGACCGCCGACGAAGTCGCCTGGGCGTACGAGATCTGAGCGTGGGCGACGGTCGCCCTGCGCCGCCGCTGCGGACCGGTCCGGAGGTGCGTGAGCGCGTCCGCTGGAGCGACGTCGACGTCATGGGGATCGTCTACTACGGCCGCTACCTGCGCTTCATGGAAGCGGCGGAGACGGAGCTCTTCCGCGCGATCGGCTTCCCATACGACGTCCTCGCGAACGAGCACGGCGTCTGGATCGCGCGCATCCGCCTCGAGTGCGACTACCGCGCCCCGGCGAAGCTCGACGACGAGATCGTCTGCCGCGCCGAACTGCGAAAGATCGGCGGTTCCTCGCTGACCTTCACCTTCCCGATCGACCGCGCCGACGGCACCCGCCTCGTCGACGGAACCCTGGTCCTCGCCGCCGTAGACCGCAAGACGCTGAAAGCGACCCGTGTGCCGGAGCCGTTGCGCGACGCACTCGCCGCGCCTGGCTCGTGTTAGGCGCGGCGAGAACGACGCGAAACCGCTCAGGTCGGCGGATGCACGGAAACCGGGACCAGGATGTGCGAGAACTCGCGATGCGTCGGGTTCGCTCTACCGCTCAGCGGTGCACCCGGTTCTTGCTCGATGTGAACGTGGCCAGCAGCATCGAGCGTGACGCTCTTTGCTATACCGATCATGACCGTATCGGGAATGATGAACCGATAGGCGCGGTAGCGAGTAGGATCCGCGTGTCGAGAGTCGAGAGTCGAAGTTCCTCCCATATTGAGGTGAGCGGTTCGCAGCGTACCCAAGGCCGTGGAGAAATCGTGGATCGATTCCGGCTCGAACGTTGGGCGCGCGCTCGCCGATGCCGTACCCAAGGAGAATAGTGCCGCGATCAGCAGAAGACCGGCATCTCTTACAAAACTCACAATGTCACACCCTTTCTTACGAATTGGACGTCGACCAATCACATGTGTTGACATCAAACTGTGCGCCAAGATTGAAATTGGCCTCCGACCCGTCGCTCCAGGTAATTCTACCGTGACGTCCACCATTCGCGTCCGTCCATAGCAAGTACGTCATCTTACAGCTCGGAACGCCTCCGGAAATCTCGCTCGGACCCTTGGGCTCTCCGGCGCACTGCACTCCCAGTCCGCCGACCAGGTCCATGAAAATTCCGCCGTCGTTGTTGCATGCGTTTTCGCCCGGGATGTCCGGCGAACCGCCTCCGTTGCCGTTGCCGTTGCCGCTGCCACCCGACCCGTCGCCTCCGCCATTGCCGGGCTCGAAGTATTGAGCTGTCTTGTGAGCCCCGTCCGCATGAGGAACTGTGCCGGTTTGCATACTGCACGCGATTAGGGATATGCAAACAGCAATACCTGAAATCACCCGTAAAGCACTGCACGTCAAGTGTCGTCCACCCTTCTTGGCAACATTGCGATGCTAGATGCGATGGAACGGCCGTGCGCGGCTGCAATTCACCCGGACGGCCGCTCGCTCCGGGGTATTCCGCCCGCGAAATCGTCCTTCCTACAGAGGGTCTCGCCGAGCCGCTGAGCGGTCAGCTCTCGTCGGAGGCGAGGATCGTGTAGATCTCTTTGCGGGCCTTGTCGAGGATCTCGCGGATCTTGTCGACCGTCGCGTCGTCGTGGCCGCGCGCGTTCAGCACCGCGGCGCCCAGCTTCATCGCGGACTCCTTGAGGCGATGGCGCGCGTCGGGCTGTTCGCCGGTGTCGCCCCCGTCGTCGTTCTCGGCGGCACGGTTGGCGAGCAGTTCGCGACCCGCGTCGGTGATCGTGTAGACGCGCTTGCCGTCGACCTGCGCGGAGGTCACGTAGCCGCCGTCCTCCAGCATCTGCAGCGTCGGGTAGATCGAGCCCGCGCTCGGGCGCACGTGGCGGCGCTCCTCGATCGCGCTCATGATCTCGTAGCCGTGCTTCGGCCCCTCGGCGAGCACCTCGAGGACGACGAACTTCACGTCGCCGCGACGGATCGGGCGACCCCAACCGCCGCGCGCGCCGCTCCATTCCTTCCCGAGCTCGAGGGCCCACATGCCGAACCCGTGCCGGCGTCCGTGGCCGTGCCGGTGGAATCTCCGGCCCATCTCAAACATCATGTCGCGATATTAGACGATATATCGCGATAAGTCAACGGGTGCCGGCGAGACCCGGAAATCCGGTCGCTCGCGTCGCACGTTTCGGCATGGTGGACAAGCGCGGCGGCGGGACGCTCGCGGCGCGGGTGGCGGCGATCGTCCTGCTGTGTCTCATTCCGTTCGCCTGGGCGCAGGTGCTCTGGCACATGTTCCTGCCGGCGGTCGTGGTGCAGCACGTCGACGGGCACTACGCCGTCGTGGCCGTGAACGCGACCGCCGCGCAACGCGCGGGCGTGCGCGTCGGCGACCAGGTGGCGGTCGACGGTCTGTCGGGCGGCGAGCGGTATCTCATGGTGCTCGGTTCGCTGACGCGTCCCGTCTCGTATCCGCTGCTGCGCAACGGCGCGGTGCACGTCGAGACATACTCCGATCAGCCGGTTCGCTGGCCGAGCTCGTGGTGGGTCGCGCTCGACGACATCGGCACCGTGCTGGTCGGGACGATCGAGCTGGTCGTCGGCGCGATCTTGCTGTGGCGGCGTCCGAGCCCGCTGACGTACGCGTTCGCGCTGTACACGCTCGGCGGCGTCCCCGCGTACACGATCCTAGAGCTGTTCGCTCGCGCGCCGGCCGGCGTGCTGAGCGTGCTCATCGCGGTCGTCTTCGTGATCTTCGGGCCGCTGCCGCAATTCGCGCTGCTGTGCTTCGCGGTCCGTTTCCCGACGGCGCCGCGTTCGCGATTCGGCCGGTTGGTGATGCGCGGCGCGGACGCGCTGGCCATCGTGGCGATCGCCCTGTTCGCGTTCCGCTACGCGCGCCCCGATACGGCGCTCGACAACGCCAGCATCCTGTTCGATCTCGCGCCGCAGCTTCTGGCGGTCGTGCTCGCGGTCGCGGTCGCGGCGTTCCGCTTCTCGCGCGCGCTCGGCGCGGAGCGGCGCCGCATCGGCTGGGTGCTCTTCGGCATGGCGGTGAGCTCGGCGGGCTACTGCATCTGGAGCTTCGACCAGGATTTCGTGAACATCGGCTTCCCGATGCCGCACTGGATCGGTCCGATCGCATCGGTCGCGTACGGCGTCTTTCCGCTCACGCTGATCTACGCGGTGCTGCGGCATCGCGTGATCGACGTCGGCTTCGCGCTGAACCGCACGCTGGTGTATTCGGTGCTGACGGTCATGATCGTCGTCGTCGTCAGCGCGGTCGACTGGCTCACCGGCAAGTTCATCTCGAACACGAACCTCTCGGTCGCGATCGAGGGCGCGGTGACGATCGCGTTCGGCGTCGCGCTGAACTGGCTGCACTCCCGCGTCGAACACGTCGTCGACCGCGTGATCTTCCGCAAGCGCCACCTCGCCGCGCAGCGCCTCGAGCTGCGGATCCGGGCGCTCGACTTCGCGACCGCCGCCCCGACGGTCGAGGAAGCGCTGGTCGACGAAGCGGTGCACATTTTGCAGGTCCGTTCCGCCGCGGTTTTCCGGCGCACGGAAGGCGACGGCTTCACCCGCGTCCGCGCCGCCGGCTGGGACGAAGCGCTGCAGCGCCTCGATCGCGAGAGCCTGCTCGTCCGCGCGCTGGTCGCCGAGGAGCGCACCGTCTA
>DATHLL010000632.1:0-6053 GCA_035488195.1 Candidatus Elarobacter sp.
TGTCGAGCAAGCGTTCAAGACGCACGCCGGCGCGAAGCGCGTGTTCGCGCGCTTCCATCTCGGCGGTTGCTCGCACTGTTCGATCAGCGAGACCGAGACGATCGAGCAGGTCAGCGAAGGCTACGGCATTCCGCTGAACGCGCTCATGAACGATCTCGAGAAGCTCTTCGAGCAGCCCGCGCTCGACGTCGGCGACACGGTCCGGCTCCCCGACGCGATCCGCGCGAAGATCCCGCAGCTCGCGAACGTCCCCGAGTTCGGCAAGGTCACGGACCTGGCCGCCGGCGCCTACACCGTCGTCTTCGGCGAGGTCCGCCTGCAAGGGCTCGCCGAGGACTTCATCAAGGTCGACCCCGCCGCCGTCCCTGCGTAGAACTCTCAAAGCAGCGATGCCGCCCGCCGGGCGGCATTAGGCTTTTAGAGCGGCTTGCGGTCTGCGAAGCTTTCGTCGGTGCCGTGCCAGTGGGCCAGCTCGACCTCGCCGGCCTTCCAGCAGAGATAGACGGGACGGCCGTCGCGCATCGAGGGGAAGTCCAGGAGCCCCAGGTCGATGTCCTTGACGACGCAGCCGTGGGCCTCGATCCGGTTGATCAGCCGGACGATCTCCGCCTTGAGCTCGGTGAAGGCGCGCGAGCGGCGCCGGTCCCGGGTGATGTCCGGCCGGCCGGCGCGCAGCGCCGGGTCCGTCTCGAGCAGCCGGATCGCGAGGTCGCGGCGCTTCGCCCAGAGCTCCTCGAGGAGGGGCTCCAGTACGGGGATGAGGGCGTTCGCTTTCTCAGCCGAAAAGAGCTTCATATCATGCGCCGTGTCGTCATCGTAACGGGGCTCTCGGGTGCGGGCAAGAGCCAGGCGATGAAATCGTTCGAGGATTTCGGGTTCGCGTGTCTGGACAATGCTCCGCCCGTCCTCGCGCGCCGCTTCGTCGCGCTCTCCGAGGAGGCCGGGTACGCGAACGTCGCCCTGGCCCCGGACGTGCGGACGCTGGGCCCGTTCGGCGACGCCGTCGCCGCGATCGCCGAGCTCGACACCGCCGGCGCCCGCGCCGAGGTCCTCTTCCTCGACGCCGAGGACGAGACGCTGATCCGCCGCTACAGCGAGACCCGCCGCCGCCACCCGTTCGGCCACGACGGCGTCGGCCTGGGCGAGGCGATCGCCGCGGAGCGCGCCTCGCTGGCCGCGCTCCGCGACCGCGCCGACGTCGTCTGGGACACCTCGCGGCTGACCCTCGGCCAGCTCAAGGACCGCATCGGGACGACCTTCGCCGGCTCGGACGCGCGCCGGCTGCGGGTCGGGATCGTCGCCTTCGGGTTCAAGTACGGGGTCCCGCTCGACGCCGACCTCGTCTTCGACGTCCGCTTCCTGCCGAACCCGAACTACGTCGAAGGGCTCCGCGAGCTGACCGGCGCCGATGCGCCGGTCGCGGCGTACCTCGAGGCGATCCCCGACACCGAGGCGTTCCTGGAGCGGCTGTTCGGGCTGATCGGCTTCCTGCTGCCGCGCTACGAGCAAGAAGGGAAGTCGCAGGTCACGATCGCGATCGGCTGCACCGGCGGGCGCCACCGCAGCGTCTATCTCGGCCGGCGCTTGCAGCAGTACGTCGGCGAGACGACGAACGCGCTCGCCACGTTCGAGGCACGAGACGTCAACCGATGAGCACGCGCATGCGATCCTCGCTCAACCTCGCGCGCTGGCTGCAGCCCGGCCTCGGCGTGAAGCGCTGGCTGCTGCTCGCGGCGGTCGGCGCGACGCTCTTCGTCAACGGGATCTCGCGCTACCTGACCGACGAAGGGACGACGCTGCGCGTCAACGAGCTCGTCGACGGGCTGGTCGCCGATTTCTTCCCGCCGGCGTATCTGTCGTACGTCTTCATCGCCGCCGGCGCGATCTTCGTCGGCGTCGGGATCTGGATGTGGCTGAACGCGATCGTCAGCGCGGTCGCGCCGCACGGCCGCGGCAACGTGATCCGCGCGATCCGCGAGCGCCAGCTCGAGCGCGGCTACAAGATCGTCGTCGTCGGCGGCGGGACCGGCCTCTCGACGATGCTGCGCGGCCTCAAGAAGATCACCACCAACCTCACCGCGGTCGTCACCGTCAGCGACGACGGCGGCTCGTCGGGGCGCCTGCAGAAAGAGCTCGGCGTGCTGCCCCCGGGCGACATCCGGAACTGTCTGGTCGCGCTCGCCGACGACGAAGCGCTCGTGACCGAGCTCTTCCGCTACCGCTTCGTCGAAGGCGAGGGGCTCAGCGGGCACTCGTTCGGGAACCTCTTCCTGGCCGCGATGACCGGGATCACCGGGAACTTCGACGAGGCGATCAAGGTGTCGAGCCGGGTGCTGAACGTGAAGGGCCGCGTGCTGCCCTCGACGCTCGCCGTCGCGCGGCTGTGCGCGCAGCTCACCGACGGCCGCGTCGTCGAAGGCGAGTCGAAGATCCCCGAGGCGCGCGGCAGGATCGAGCGCGTCTACTTGGATCCGCCGTACGCCGCGCCGCTCGACGAGGTGATCACCGCGCTGCGCGAGGCCGACGCGATCGTCCTCGGCCCCGGCTCGCTCTACACCTCGATCATGCCGAACCTGCTGGTCGACCGGATCGGCCGCGAGATCGAAGCCTCGAGCGCGGTGAAGATCTACGTCTGCAACGTCATGACGCAGCCGGGCGAGACCGACGGCTACACGGCCTCCGACCACGTGAACGCGCTGCTGCGCGGCGCGCACGCGAACGTCTGCGAGATCGCGGTCGTGAACGACGAGCTGCCGCGCAAGCTGCGCGAGGCGTACGCCGAGGAAGGCCAGCTCCCCGTGCAGGTCGACGAGGAAACGCTGCGCGCGCTCGGCGTGCGCGTCGTGCGCGCCAACGTGATCAGCGAGACGCAGACGGTGCGCCACGACAGCGACCGTCTCGCCGCGGTCGTCGTCGGGATCATCGACGAAGCGGTCGCGAAGCGCGCGAGCTACGTCTTGCGCCCGAACACCGGACCGAACACGGGCCCCGCGCCCGCGTAGCCCACGCCCGACGCCGCTACGCGGTCAGCGAGCCGAGCGTGCGGCGCAGCTCTTCGCCGATCTCGTGCGCGGAGTAGCCGCGGTGGCGCAGCGAGGTGACGAGCTTCGCGACCGCCTCGCGCAGCGCGCGGCCGCGGACGCGCTTGTCGGCGGACGGCACGCGCGATGCGACGTGCGTCCCGCGCCGCCCGTCGCTCACGATCCAGCCGTCTTCCTGCAGCTCGGCGTACGCGCGCGCGACGGTGTTCGGCGCGACACCGAGGTCGCCGGCGAGCTGACGCACCGTCGGCAGCACCGTCGCGGGCGCGAGGTCGCCGCGCTCGATCAGCGCGCGGAGCTGATCGACGATCTGCTGGTACGGCGGCGTCTCGAGCGCCGTGTCGACGACGACGAACCCGTCAGACACCGTTCTGCGCCCAGCGTTCCGTCTCGCGCGCGCCGGGACCGCGGCGCATCAGCATCACCTGCCACGCGCACGAGACGAGCAGCGCGATCAGCGTGAAGATCATCGCCGCCGCGTGGAGCGGACGCGCGCCGCCGTGCTGCACGACCGCGACGGTGAACGTGATCGCCTCGAAGACGTACGGCGGCGCGGTCGCGGTGGCGAACAGGTTCGCGGCGCGGACGGCGCGCAGCCGGTCGTCGACGTACTCCTCGACCGCGGGATCCGTCCCGCTCAACAGCGCGGGAAGATGGACGACCCGGTCGCCGACCGCGGCGACGAGCAGTCCCGCCGCGGTGACGAGCAACGCCGCCGCCGGCGCCAGATCGACGAACGCGAGCGGTGAGACCGCCGCGACCGCGACCAGCGCCGAGAGCCAGGCCGGCACGACGGTATCACGGCTGCGCGCGCGCAGCGACGCGATGCGCGGCCCGCCCGCCCGTCGCAGGCGCAGGTACGCCCCGGCGAGCGTCATGGCGAGCACGACGCAGACCATCGCGTACAGCAGCGTCGTCGGGATCGGCGTGACGACGGCGAGCACGGCGGCGAGCAGCGACGCCGCGCCGATCGCGGTTCCCATCGCCGCAGCCGGCAGCGACTCGAGGTGCTCGCGGCGGGCGACCGCGTCACGGAGCCGCTGCGCGTACGGCGCATCGCCGCACGGCGTGCGAATCAGCAGGCCGACGCTCGCGAAGCACCTGCGCGCGTAGAGCACCCAGCCGCCGAACAGCACGAAGAACACCACCATGTACCAGTGCAGCCACGTCGCGATCATCGAATTCCTCCGTTCCGGTTTGTATCACGATACTGACACAAACAGAGCGATTGTGTCAACCACGTGAGACAAACTGTCGGGAAAGCTACCGGATCACGAGGCTGAGCGCGTAGCGGACGTCGTCCTCGCTGTCGTTGTCGATCTGCAGCCGGTACGTCCCCGACTGCGGCAGCGGCGTCAGAACGCCGGGGCGCAGGGTGACCGGCTGCGCGCTGCCGGGGCCGACCAGCACGACGGTGAGCTTCGCCTTCGAGCGGATGCCGTCGATGGCGAGCCGCTGCCCCTTCGCCGCGTCGAAGGTGTAGACGTCGTACCAGCCGGTGGAGACCGTCCCGTGAAGCTGCGCGGACGACGCGCCGGCGGCGAAGCGCACCGGAACGTCGGTCTTCCGCGCGTGGTCGCTCTGGCGCACGCGGGCGCTCGCCGTCGCGACGTACTCCCCGTCGCGGTACGCGTACGTCGTCTCGTCGGCGATCATCGCGCTGTCGTGCGCGACGATCACCAGACCGGGCAGCGGCGTTGCGACGCCGGTCGTGCGCGCGTCGATACCGAACGCCGAGAGCAGCACGCGCGGCTTCCCGGGCGTCAGCCGGATCGCATAGTACGGGCAGTTCTGCGCGCCGCAGATGCACGAGCCGTACACCGCGGCGAGCACCACGTCGTCGCCGCCGGCGCGACCCAGCTTGCGGATCGACGCGTTCGCCGCCAGCGACCGGCGCTGCGCGGCGTCGCACCCGGCGGCGTCGTAACCGGTCGAAAGGACGCTCAGGACCGCCGCGTGCGGCGCGTCGAGCGGCGTCGCCGCGAGCGCTGCGGCGGCGAGCAATGCGATCATCATCGTCCGGTCTCTCCCTCGTCGTCGTGCACGCGAATGGTCAGCAGCGCGGTCGCGCGCGCGGCGGCAGCGCGCAAGTTCGCCGCGGCGTCGCGCATCGCTTCGTCGAGCGAGAGCGGCCCCGGCGCGATCGGCATGCAGCGCACGCCGCGCGCGCGGAGTTCGCGCTCGGCGTCGCGGTCGACGCTGCCCCCGAACGCGATCACCGGGACGTTCGCCGCGCGCGCGAGCGCGGCGACCCCGTCGACGACCTTGCCGCGCAGCGTCTGCGCGTCGATCCGCCCTTCGCCGGTGAAGCACCAGTCCGCCCCGCGCAGCGCGCCGGCGAGGCCGCGTGCCTCCGCCACCAGCGTCACCCCGCGCTCCAGCCGCGCGCCGCAGGCGCTCGCGAGCGCCCAGCCGAGGCCGCCGGCCGCGCCGGCACCCGGCTCGCCGCGCAGATCCCGTCCGGTCGCGGCGGTCATCGCATCGGCCAGCCGCGCAAGCACCCGATCGAGGAACGCCACGTCGTCCGGCGAGGCGCCCTTCTGCGGCCCGTACACCGCCGCCGCGCCCTGCGGCCCGAGCAGCGGGTTGTCGACGTCGCACGCGACCGCGATCGCGACCTCGGGCTCACCGGAGCTGGCCGCCGGACGAAGCCGCGAGTCCAAGCCGCTCAGATCGACCCGGGCGACCGCGGCGAGACCGGCCGGCGCCGGGTCGAGCTCGGCGCCCGCGTCGTCGAGGAAGCGCGCGCCGAGCGCCGCGAGGGCGCCGGCGCCGCCGTCGGTGGTCGCGCTACCGCCGATCCCGAGCAAGATCCGCCGCGCGCCGCCGTCGAGCGCGTCGCGCAGCAACTCCCCGGTCCCGCGCGTGCTGGCGCGCCGGGCGCCGAGCCGGCCGCCGAGCAGCGCGAGCCCCGAGGCCGCCGCCATCTCGACGATCGCCGTCGCGCCGTCGCGCGCGTACGTCGCCTCGACCGGCTCGCCGAGCGGGCCGGTGACCCGCACGGTCCGCGCG
>DATHLL010000633.1:0-5915 GCA_035488195.1 Candidatus Elarobacter sp.
CCGCGATGAGGCGCGTCGCGTTCCTCGGCGGCGCGCTCGCGGCGTGCGCCTTCGCCGCGCCGCGCCGCACGGCGGCTGCTCCGGCATCGATCGACGTCAGCGACCTGGTTGCGCGCATCCCGGGCAAGACCGGCCTCGTCGTGCGCACGATGGACGGCGCACCGCCGCTGGTCGCGGTGCGCGCCGACGAGTCGTTTCCGTCGGCGTCGGTGATCAAGCTCGCGATCATGGCGACGGTCTACCGCGCGTACGACGCGGGAACCGCCAAGCCGAGCGATCTGGTGAAGACCCGCGCGTCCGACCTCATCGGCGGCTCGGACGTACTGGCCGGCTCGCCGCCCGGAAAGGAGTGGAGCATCGACGCGCTGGTGCGCGCGATGATTGAAGTCAGCGACAACTCGGCCTCGAACACGCTGATGACGGCGTTCGGGATCGGAACGGTCAACGCGACGATGCAGTTGGTCGGGATGATCGGCTCGAAGCTCGCGCGCCATTTCGCCGACCAGGTGCCGTCGTGGCGCCGCGCGGAGAACCACCTCACGCCCGCCGACACCGCCGCGCTGCTCTACGCGATCGAGCGCGGCGCGCGCGAGGGGATCCCGACGGTCGCCTCGCCGCAGAGCTGCCGCGCGATGATCGAGGTGCTGCTGCGCAACGAGGACGGCACGAAGCTCGTGCGCGGGCTCCCGCCCGGGACGCCGTGCGCGCACAAGACCGGCGAGATCGACTACACGCGCAACGACGCGGGGATCGTCGACCCGTTCGGCGACGTCCCGTACGTGATCGTCGTGCTCACGCGCGAACTCCGCAACCACGAGGCCGCGAACGCCGGGATCGCGGCGATCGCGCGGCGTGTCGACGCGGCGCTGCGCGGCAGCGGCGGCGGGACCGGCTGAACGCGGCCGGCCGGGATCACACGGCTCGGCGAGCGAGCGCGCCGAGCCGTGGCCCCAGCACGACGACGAGCCCGGCCGCGATCACCATCGGAAGGAACGCCGCCGCGGGATTGTGGGTCGCGTCCCAGGCCGCGCCGGAGGCGAGCGTCGTGAGGAACGAGATCGTGTAGCCGAGCGTGAACGTGCCGCCGGCGAGGCGTGCGATCTCGTTTTGCGGCGCGATCAGCGCCGGGACGGCGAAGGTCATCGTGAGCACGTACGCGCCGGTGAAGCCGAGCAGCGCTGCAGCGGCGATCGTGACGGCGCCGCCGAAGAGCAGCACCCCGGCGAGCGCGGCGAGGATCATCGCTGCGACGAGCAGCGAGGTGCGGCGCAGCGCGAGGATCCGCATCGGGATCACGCCGACGGCGAGCGAGGCCGGGATCTGGCCGATGTTCAGCGCCGCGAGCGCGGCGGCGACGAGCTGCGGCCGGCCGGTCGCGTGCAGGTAGTCCGGCAGAAACGTGTTCGCGCCGAAGTACGTCAGGCTCGCGGCGGATTGGAAGAGCCCGAGCATCCAGACGCGCCGGTCGCGGAAATCCGGCAGCCAGGCGCCGTTCGCGGGCGGCGGGTCGCCGTCAGGCTCGCGCGCGAGTCCGAGCAAGATCGCGGTGATCGCCACCGGCACGGCCCACGCGCCGAAGCTGCGTTCCCACGAGCCGCCGACGAGCGGCAGCACGAACGGGATCGTGAGCGAGGCGCTGAACGCTTCGCCGCAGAGCAGACCGTTCGCCCACACGCCGGTCGCGAACGCGCTGCGCGCGCCGAACCACGCGCGCGAGAGCGACGGAAACGCCGGCTGGATCAGCGCGATCCCGACGCCCATGACGAACGTCATCGCGAACAGGATCGGAACCGAGGGACCGAAGCCGCGCAGCCCCGACGACAGGGCGATCACCCACAACCCCGCCACCATCGCGCGCCGCGCCCCGAGCCGCGCCGTCAGCAGCGCGCCGAACATCGACGACCCGGCCAGCACGAGCACCGGCAAATTGGAGAGCGCCGCGATCCCGGACTCGTTCAGCCCCAGATCTCGATGGATCAGCGGAATGACCGGCGGCACCGCGAGCAGCGTGAGCCGCAGATCGATACCCGCCAACCACAACAGCGCAGCGCGAACGAACGCCGCCGAGCGATTCATGCCCACCTCAGTCGAACAGCGACGTCTGCTGGATGCGCTTCGGGCGTTCGTGCGGGATGCCGAGCGCCGCGTAGACCATGCGGATCGTCCCCGGCGAGAAGCCGGCGTACTGGTTGTTCGCGTAGCCGGCGAGGCGGGCGAGCTGCGGGCCGATGTCGCGGATCGCCTCGGCCCATTGCGCGATCTCCGCGCTGCGGTCGATCGCGAGCTCGTCGAACCGCGCGACCGAGCCGCGCGAACCCAGCCAGCGGACGTAGGCGTGCGAGGCGGTCGGGCGGCGCAGCTCGTGCAGCATCTGCTCGAGCGGGACGAACGGGCCGTCGCTCACCGCGAGCGCGATCCCGTGCGTTCCGAGCGCGTCGCGCAGTCGCCCGTGCACCTCGCCGTGGAACCAGTCGCGGTCGCGCAACTCGATCGCCCAGCGCGGGCCTGCCGGCAGCTCGCGCACGAACTGCTCGACCGCTTCGATCTCCGCGGGGACGAAATCGGGCGCGGTCTGGATCAGGATCGCCTCCAGCTTCTCCTCGAACTCCAGCGCGCTCGCGACGAACTCGTCGACCAGCTGGCGCGAGGCCATCAGCCGCCGCTCGTGCGTGATCTCGCGCGGCAGCTTCAGCGCGAACGTGAACCCGTCCGGAACCTGCGCCGCCCATTTGCGGACGCGCTCCGGCTGCGGCGTCCCGTAGAACGTCGAGTCGACCTCGACGCTGACGAACTCGTCCGCGTACTCGCGCAGGTAGCCCTCGGGACGCGTTCCGGCGTCGAACATCGGACCCACCCAGTCCGGATACGACCAGCCCTGCGTCCCGAGGGCGAGATGCGGCAGGTTCAGCCGTTGCCCACTTCCACGCCGCTTTCGATCGTGACTTTGTTCATCACGTCGCCGGCGCGGATCTTGTCGACGACGTCCTGTCCTTCGACGACCTGACCGAACACCGTGTACTGGCGGTTCAGGAACGGCGCGTCGTCGAGGCAGATGTAGAACTGCGAGCCGGCCGAGTTCGGGTTGCTCGCGCGCGCCATCGCGACGGTGCCCTTCGTGTGCGGGCGTTCGCTGAACTCGGCGTCGAGGTTGTAGCCGGGGCCGCCGGTTCCGTTCCCGCTCGGATCGCCGCCCTGGATCACGAACCCCGGCTCGTAGCGGTGGAACTTCAGGCCGTCGTAGAAGCCGGCGCGCGCCAGCTTGATGAACGCGGCACTGTGCTGCGGCGCGACGTCGGGGTAGAACCCGAAGACGATCTCGCCCTTGTCGGTCGCGATGCGGGCACGGGCGGTCTTCGCCTCGTCCGCGAGCGCGGTCAGCTCGTCGCCGGTGGGTTTCGTGTTCGTTGCCATCGCCCCGTCCCTACGGCACGCGGCGTCGTTCCACCCCGCGCTCGCAGGGCCGGGACGCGGCGGCGCGGTACGCGCGCACCATGCCGTCATACCGCCCGCTCGCGCTCGCGCTGCTGATCCCGCTCGGCGCCGCCGTCCCCGCACGCGCCGACGTCCCCGCGCCGCCGCTCGATCCGGCGATCTCCGCGGCGCTCGCGCGCGTCTCGGCGGCGCAGCTCCGCGCGACCGACGAACGGCTGGTCGCCTTCGGCACGCGCTCGACGTTCTCGGAGAACGCCGGGCCGAGCCGCGGCGTCTTCGCGGCGCGCGCGTACCTGGTGAACCGCTTCCGGCAGATCGCGCGCAGCAGCGGCGGCCGCATGACGGTCTCGCTCGACAGCTACACGCAGCCCGCCGATCCGAAGAAGCGGATCCCGCGCGAGGTCGTGATCTCCTCGGTGATCGCGACGCTCAAAGGCGACGAGCCGACGAGCCGGACGTACGTGATCTCGAGCCACTACGACTCGCGAAACTCGGACAACGACGACGGGATCCACGACGCGCCGGGCGCCGACGACAACGGCTCGGCGGTCTCGCAGGCGGTCGAGGCCGCGCGCGTGCTGGCGAACGTGCCGCTGCACGCGACCGTCGTCTTCGCCTGCTTCGACGCCGAGGAGCAGGGACTCTTCGGCAGCGGGCACTACGCGAAGACGCTCAAGGACGCGCATGCCGACGTCGAGGGGAACCTGAACAGCGACATCATCGGCGCCTCGGTCGGCGACGACGGCGTGAAGCGCGACGACGTCGTCCGCATCTTCTCCGAGTCGCTCCCGCCCGGCACCGACCCGGCGCGCGTCAACGTGATCGGCGGCGAGAACGACTCTCCCTCGCGCGAGCTGGCCCGCTTCGCCAAGGAGGTGGGCGACGCGTACGGCACCGGCCTGCACGGCGTGCTGATCTACCGCGCCGACCGGTTCCTGCGCGGCGGCGACCACGAGTCGTTCAACGCGCAGGGCTTCCCGGCGATCCGCTTCGTCGAGCCGCGCGAGAACTTCGACCACCAGCACCAGAACGTCCGGGTCGAGAACGGCGTGCAGTACGGCGACCTCCTGCAGTACGTCGACTTCGACTATCTCGCCAAGGTGACGCGCTACAACGTCGCAGCGCTCGCGACGCTCGCGCTGGCACCGGCGACGCCGAAGGTCGCCGTCGAGACGAAACAGCTGACGAACGACACGACGCTGGACTGGCAGCCGGTCCCGCGCGCGGTCCGCTACGAGGTGCTGCGCCGCTCGACGACCGATCCGCAGTGGACCGACGTGCAGGACGTGGGCAGCGCGACGACCGCGACGCTGAAGTTCTCCAAGGACAACTGGCTGTTCGGCGTCCGGGCGGTCGACGCGCAAGGCCACCGCTCGCCCGCAGGGTACCCGACGCCCGTGCGCTGACCGATCCGGCGCTAGACGACCCCGTTCGCCCGCAGCTCGCGGAGCGCCGCGTCGATCGCGTCCGCGGTGAGCGCGACGTCGTCGTCGCCGTGCGCGGTCGAGAGGAACATCACTTCGTTGTGCGAGGGCGGGAGCAGGACGCCGCGCGCGCGCATCGCGTGGTAGAACGCGGCGTACGCGCGCTGGTCGTCGAGCCGCTGGTCGTCGTACGAACGGGTCGGCGGACCGGGGCGGAACTTGAAGTCGACGATCGACTCGAGCTGCAGTACCGCGTAGCCGAGATCGAGCGCGCGCAGCGACGCACGGGCCGCGTCGGCGAGCGCGCGCGCTCGGCGGTCCGTCGCGGCGTAGAGCGGCGGATTCGCTTCGAGGTGGTCGAGGACGCGCAGCGCGATCGCCACGGCGAACGGCATCCCCGCGTGCGTCCCGCCGGTGAAGCACGGGCCGTCCGGCGCGAGCACCGCCATCGCATCGGCACGCCCGCCGAACGCGGCGATCGGGAACCCGCCGCCCATCACCTTGCCGACGGTGGTGAGATCCGGCGTGACGCCGACGCGCGCTTGCGCGCCGCCCAGCCCGAGCCGCAGCCAGGTGATCACCTCGTCGAAGATCAGCAGCGCGCCGCGGCGGTTCGCGCGCTCGCGCAGGCCTTCGAGAAATCCCGGGACGGTCTCGACCAGGCCCATGTTGCCGCAGATCGGCTCGACCACGATCGCCGCGAGGCGGTCGCCGACGCGCGCGAGATGCCGGTCGACGTCGTCGAGATCGTTGTACCGCGCGACGGCGAGATCGGCGGTCACCGCGCGCGGGATCCCGGAGCGCTCCGCGTGCGGCGTCTCCGCCGAGGCGCCCGCGTCTTGCAGCGCGAGGTCGAAGTGGCCGTGGTAGTTGCCCGCGAACTTCAGCACCGCGTCGCGGCCGGTGAACGCGCGCGCGACGCGGATCGCGCTCTGCACCGCTTCGCTCCCGGTCGTCGTGAACCGCAGCTTCTCCATCGACGGCAGGTGCGTACGAATGCGGCGGGCCAGCTCCAGCTCGTCGCGCGCGGTCGAGCCGTACACGACGCCGCGCGCGGCG
>DATHLL010000634.1:0-2682 GCA_035488195.1 Candidatus Elarobacter sp.
CGGTCGCGACGGGGGCGGGCCAGATCAAGACCGGCTCGCTCGCTCGCAGCGACCGGGTCGCGAAGTACAACCGCCTGATGGCGATCGCCGATGAACTGGGGCCGACCACGGCGCGTTATCCCGGAAAGAGAGCCTTCGCCGCGCTGTCGAAGGGATGAGGGCTACGGGCCCGTAGCTCAGCGGTAGAGCAGCCGGCTCATAACTGGTCGCGCGCTGGTTCGAATCCAGCCGGGCCCAATCTCGGGGAAGCTCGGGGCGCCATAGTCTATCGGTTAGGACGCCGCCCTTTCAAGGCGGAGAGACGGGTTCGACTCCCGTTGGCGCTACCAATCACATCCTGCAGTACCGGGCCATTGCTATCGCCGTAATTAGCGCTTCTTCCGGGCCCCCTTTGCTGCGCTTCGCGTGCATCGTCCTTTGGCTTCAGTAGCGACTACTGCCAGAGCGCGGCTCGAAATGGGAAACACTTCCGCCGTCAAGTGGATAGGCGTTATCGGAGAGTATCGGATCGATTGGGGACCGGGATACCGCATCTACTTAGCGCGAGATGGCGCGAATATCGTGATTCTGCTCGGTGGCGGCACGAAGCGTCGTCAACAACCCGACATCGAGCGCGCAAAGGCATTATGGGCGGAATACAAGACTCGCAAGGGCCGATAGCAGGTGGAAACAGAAAGGTAACGGCGTGGCGTCACCGCGGGATTCAAAGCTTACCGTAGTCGACCGCGTGAAGCGCGATCCGGCATTCGCGAAAGCGCTCCTTGACGAAGCAGTAACCCTGTTTCTCAACGGCGAGCCGGAGACCGCGCGACTCGTCTTGCGCGACTTGGTCAATGGCACCATGGGGTTCGAGCGATTGGCGGCTTTGACCGGTAAGCCCGCAAAGAGTCTGCACCGAATGCTATCCACGAACGGAAATCCGAGCATGGACAATCTTTCCATGGTGCTAAGGGTGCTTGGAAAACGGCTGCGCGTGAGATTGTCGGGCCGGACGGTGAAGGCTGCATAGTGGTTAACAGCCGACGATACCGTGCGTAGCGCGGAAGAGAGGTTTCGCCGCGCCGTCGAAGGGATGACGCCATGGCAGACACCGTGAAAGGCGCCGAATCTTCCTCGCGGCTCATCGACGCCAGAATCAAAGAGCTCGGCGACTGGCGTGGCGAGACGCTTGCGGCGGTCCGCGCGCTGATAAAGAAGGCTGATCCAGATGTCGTCGAAGCGTGGAAATGGCGCGGCGTTCCGGTCTGGGAGCACGACGGAATCATCTGCACCGGCGAGAGCTACAAGAGCGTCGTCAAGCTGACGTTCGCCAAGGGCGCGCAGTTGAAGGACCCCAAGCGGCTGTTCAACTCGAGCCTCGACGGGAATGTCCGGCGGGCGATCGATATCCGTGAGGGCGAGAAGATCGACGAAGCGGCGTTTACAGCGCTCGTCCGCGAGGCGGTGGCGCTGAACGCGTCGTCCCGGAAGAAGCCGGCGCGGCCGGCCCGCACGTCGCCGACCGCGAAGATCCCGGGGACCGCCGTCTCGGGTAGATAGCGGTCGCGGTCGCACGGCGCGCGGCCGCTGTCCAGCGGCAGTCACGCGTCATTTCGGCCGTCGTCCGGCGAGCCGCGCGGTGCTATGATCGTCGCGTGAGCCGGCCCGCCCTCGCGTTCGCCTTGCTGTGCGCGCTCGCCGCGCTGCCGGTGCGCGGCGCGGCGGACGAGGCCGCGCCCGCGAGCCCGACCGCCGAGATGATGCGGCGCGTCGACGGCGCGCGCGCGCAGGTCGAGGCGGCGATCGGCCACGACGGCGCGAACGATTTCCACCGCCGCCTGTACGACGATCTGGAGCGTGCGAACATGAACGCGCCGGCGGGCTATGCGCCGGCCGACTGGGCGGAGTCCGTCGGGACGATCACGCGGCTCGATCTCGAGGCGGCGAACCTGCTGCTGGCCGGAACGCCGTCGCCGCTGCGCGCCGTCCCCGGCGTGCACGAAGCGCTCGTGCGCTCGCGCGTCGACGGGACGCTGCAGTTCGTCGCCGTCTACGTCCCCGCGACGGCGATGCCGCGCCGCGCGCCGCTCGCGATCGTGCTGCACGGCAACCCGCAGACCGAGGCCGAGCTGCTCGGCCCGCCGGTGCTCCGGCGGCTCGCCGACCGCACCGGCACGATCCTGGTCGCGCCGTTCGGGCGCGGCATCTACGATTTCGCCGAGCCGGCCGCGACCGACGTCTACGACCTGCTCGACGCTGCGCAGAGCGCGTTCGGCGCCGACCGCGGCCGCACGTATCTCGTCGGCTATTCGATGGGCGGCTTCAGCGTCTTCAAGATCGGCCCGCGCGGCGGGTACCGCTGGTCGGGCGTGATGTGCGTCTCCGGCGCGATCCTCAACAGCGGCGTGCGGCCCGTCTCGATCGCGTGGAAGGACGTGCGCATCTACGTCGTCACCGGCGCGCACGACGACAGCGTCCCGACGGCGTACGGCGAGCAGACCGCGTCGTTTCTCGCCGGGCTCGGGCTTCCCGTGAGCTTCTACGAAGAACCGCAAGGGACGCACGCGCTGCGCACGCTCGTCCCCTCGCTGCAGCGCGCGTGGGACGACATGCACGCATCGCTGACACGTCGGGAGAACGTCCCGGTCGCGCACGCGATCGGTCTTCCCGGCGCGTTGCCCGGTCCCGTGCTGAAGCCGTAGC
>DATHLL010000635.1:0-3502 GCA_035488195.1 Candidatus Elarobacter sp.
GACGGCCGCACCTACGGCAACCTCGTCGGCGTCCGCGCGATCACCAGCGAGGACGGGATGACCGCCGACTGGGCGCGCCTCCCGCACGAGCTGCTCGAGCGCATCTCCGCGCGGATCGTCAACGAGATCCCCGGCGTGAACCGCGTCGCCTACGACATCACGTCCAAACCGCCCGCGACCGTCGAGTGGGAGTGAGCGTCACGCTGAGCTCGTCGAAGCGGGGGGAGGTGCTGGCGCTGGCTCACCCTTCGACAGGCTCAGGGTGACATGGATGCTGCGCGCGCTGTTGTTCGATTTCGACGGGCTCGTGCTCGACACGGAAAGCACCGAGTTTCGCGCTTGGTCCGAAGTCTATGGTGCGCACGGTCATGCACTGGCCCTGCAGACGTGGGCGGTCGGGATCGGCACGCTGCACGGGTTCGATCCCGAAGCGCATCTCGCGTCGCTCGGCGCGGTCGTCGGAGCCGAGGCGGTCGAAGAGCAGGCGCGGCGGAATCTCGACCTGTGCGATCTCGAGGAGCTGCGGCCCGGCGTCGTGGAGCTGCTCGACGCTGCGGAACGCCGCGGCGTCGCGACCGCGATCGTCTCCTCCAGCTCGCACGGCTGGATCGCACGGCACCTCGACGCGCGCGGGCTGACCGGCCGGTTCGGAACGCTCGTCTGCGCGAACGGTGACCCGGCGCGCGCGAAGCCGCGTCCGGCGCTCTATCTCGAAGCGCTCGAACGCCTCGGCGTGCGCGCGAACGAAGCGGTCGCGTTCGAGGACTCACCGAACGGGATCGCGGCGGCGAAAGCCGCGAACGTCTTCACCGTCGCGGTGCCGAACGAGATCACCGCGCAGCTCGACCTCTCACGTGCCGACCTCGTCGTCGCCTCGCTGCTCGACGTGTCGCTCGATTCGCTCGAAGCACGTCTCGATCACCGTTGATTCGCCTGGCCGCCGATTCGCGCGCGGCCGATCCCGCCGACGGCTCTGCTGCGCCCGCCGCTACCGCGCTCCGTCCGGGCGCTTCAGCGCCCAGGTGATCTGCTCGCCGTCGCGGCGTTCGATCAGGCCGCGCTTGCGCAGATGCTGCAGGTGCGCAAGCGTCTCGGCGACGGCGAACTGCTGGTGGTCGGGGTGGAGCTGGTCGAAGCGGTCGCCGCGGCGGCGCCATCGCAGCGTGGCGGCGACCTGCGCGGCGGTGAGCGGTCCGTCGTCGAGCGCGCGCAGGACGTCCGCTTCGCGCGCCGCCTCGTGCGCGAGCAGCTCCTCCACGCGGCGCGCGAGATCGGGGAACGCCTCGCCGTGCGCGGGGAGCGCGCCGGTCGTCTCGAGCGCGTCGACCGCGCGCAGCGAGGCGACGTACTCGCCCATCGGATCGCGGTCGGAGTCGTGCCACACGCCGACGTGCGGCGTCACCGGATCGAGGACGTGATCGCCGGTGAACGTCCGCCCGGAGACCGTGTCGACGAAGCAGAGATGTCCCGGCGAATGGCCCGGCGTCCACATCGCGCGCAACCGCCCGATCCGCTCGCCGTCCTCGACCAGACGCGTCGGCTCGACGAAGTCGAACCGCATGTACCACGCGTCGCCGTCGTCCTCGTCGGGGACGATGCGCAGGCCGTTCTTCTCGAGCCACGCGTCGGCGATCGAGTCGTCGTCGCCGCGCCGCTCGCGCCGCGCCTTGAGGAACTCCCAGTCGCGCGCGTGCATCCCGAGCTCCGGGACGCCCGCGCCGAGGAGCGTTCCGGCCAGACCGTAGTGGTCGAAGTGAAAGTGCGTGACCAGCAGCCGCCGCACGTCGCGGATCGTGTAGCCGGCCAGCTCGAGCCCGCGGTCGAGCGCCTCGCGGACGTCGTCGGCCTTCCAGCCGCAGTCGATCAGCGTCGGCCCGTCCTCGTCGTCGAGCAGGTAGCCGTTGATGTAGCGCATCGGGTTGCCCGTCATCGGCAGCCGGATCTGCACGATGCGGTCGCCGATCTGCGTGATCGGCGGGAGATCGGTCGGTATCGACAAGGAGTAGCCCGTTAGACCGGCGGAAGCGGAAATCATCCTCGTCGGAGCAGCGGCACGAATGAACGAACGGCATCTCGCGTACTGGCCGAAGCGGCGGCCGAAAACGTTCCCGATCCCGGCCACCAGCGTCGCGCACAACCTGGCGACGACGGCCGCGCGGTTCCCCGACCAGGCGGCGATCGTCTACTACGACACGCCGATCCCGTACGCGCGGCTGTGGCGCGAGGTCGAGGCGCTCGCCGGCCATCTCGAGCACCGCGCCGGCGTCCGGCGCGGCGACCGCGTCGTCCTCTACATGCAGAACTCGCCGCAGTTCGTGATCGCGTACTACGCGATCTTGCGCGCGAACGCCGTCGTCGTCCCGCTCAACCCGATGCTGGTCGCCGAAGAGCTCGGCACGTATCTGGACGACAGCGGCGCAAGCGTCGCGCTCACCGGGCAAGAGCTGCTCCCGCGCCTCGCGCCGCACGCCGGGACGCGCCTGAAGCACGTCGTCGTCGCGGCGTACAGCGACTACGTCGAAGGGCCGACCGATCTCACGCTTCCGCCGGCCGTTGCGGCGCCGCGCGCGCCGCTCGCAACCGACGGGCTCGTCGCGTGGCACGACGCGCTCGCCAACGCGCAGCCGCCCGGCCCGATCGTGACCGGCGGCGACGACATGGCGCTGCTGCCGTACACCTCGGGGACGACGGGGCGCCCGAAGGGCTGCGTGCACACGCACCGCTCGCTGCAGACGACGCTCTGGGCGACGCCGATGTGGAGCGGGATGACGAGCCCGGGCGGCCGCATCCTCTCGGTGCTGCCGTACTTCCACGTCACTGGGATGACCGGCGACATGAACGGCGGGATCTGCTTCGGCGGAACGATCGTCATGCTGACGCGCTGGGATCCGGTCGCCGCGCTGACGCTGGTCGAGCGGTATCAGTGCACCTCGCTCGCCGCGATCAGCACGATGGTCGTCGATCTGCTCGCGCACCCGGCGTACCGGTCCGACGCGCTCCGCTCGCTGGTCGCGCTCGGCGGCGGCGGTGCGCCGCTCCCGGCCGCGGTCGGGAAGGAGCTGAGCGAACGCCTCGGCCTGAACTATCAGGAAGGCTACGGTCTCACCGAGACGATCGCGATGACGCACGCGAACCCGCCGGACCGCACGAAGCTGCAGTGCCTCGGCGTCCCGACGTTCGGCGTCGACTCGCGCGTGATCGATCCCGAGACGCTGCGCGAGCTGCCGCCGAACGAGACCGGCGAGATCATCATCGCGGGATCGCAGGTGATGCGCGAGTACTGGCTGCAGCCGGAGGCGACGGCCGAGGCGTTCATCGAGCGCGACGGCAAGCGGTTCTTGCGGACCGGCGATCTCGGCTACATCGACGACGACGGCTACTTCTTCCTGGTCGACCGGGTGAAGCGGATGATCAACGCCGGCGGCTTCAAGGTCTGGCCGGCCGAGGTCGAGACGAAATTGTTCTCGCACCCGGCGATCAAGGAGGCATGCGTGATCGCCTC